>JBFLZA010000443.1:0-8007 GCA_040756535.1 Cyanobacteriota bacterium | reverse complement strand
ATATCCAGTGCTTTAGCTAGCTTCTCAACATTGTCTAGAGAAGGATTACGTCCTCCTCTCTCAATGTCTGAAATATAGGTTTGGTGAAGCTCAGCTCGCTCGGCAAGTTCCTCTTGAGACAGGTCTAATTCTCGCCGACGCCGCCTGATCGCTTTCCCAAAACGCTTATTAATTTCTGATTGTTGTTTTCGACTCACCGCACGATTGTCAGAAAGTGCGAGTCATGAGTCCATAGACAATGAGTTTATTTTTATAGACTATAAGTAATAAAATAAAGGCAAATTGCTTTCGGGAACTTAGCTATGCCGAATATGCCCTCCCACCTGCCGCCATTTGCTCTGCCAGAGGTCGTTCCTGAACACCTTCCCCGACAACAGTTTCAACTCGGCGAACAGGTGCGCTGGCGTCAAGTTCCCAATCCTGACTTTGGTCGCATCCTTGGCGTTATCTACACCCACTCCGCTAGCTGCTCAATCACAGGTCTTCACTACTTGATTCTCCTCGATCAACGAAGTCCTTCTCACTCCATCACACATTATGACTTTGCCTTTGAAGAAGATATCGAACCACTCAATCCACCCCCATTAGCTTGAGACAGCAATCATCATGTCTGAACAAGAGGCACGTCAACAAGTTCTCCAACTCCACAATCAGATGTTCATGTCTCCCCAACGATTTAGCCATCGCTGGGGATTCGGGTCATTAGAATTAGCTCAAATCTGCTGCGTCTCGCAATCAACCACGAACCATTGGTTAGGGGGAAGAACCAGCCGCCGAGAAGCAGGGCCTCCTTACCAGAGAATTATGGCAGTAGCGGATTTTCTGATGGAAAACGCTTCTCAAGTTCACCCGCTCTTAGAACAGTGGCACTCAAACAGACAACAAGGTTAATTCATCAACGTTGAACCAACAATTTTGTCAAATTGACAAGACTTTTTCTTGAACTCTTGACCTGCACGAAAGCTGGGGAGTAGTTTGCCAAAAGTAGTAGCGATCGCTTCCTGGTTGAATGAACTCAATTAGCACCTTCGACATCACCAAATATCCCCTGCTCGATATCCTCAAAGACATCAAAAATGGACGCATCCAACTGCCGGATTTCCAGCGAGATTGGGTTTGGGATGATGCTCGCATCAAAAGGCTGTTGACGAGCCTATCCCTGGCTTACCCCGTTGGTGCGGTCATGCTACTCCAACAAGGTAACCCTCAAGTGCGGTTCAAGCCTCGCTTGGTCGATGGTGCTATCCTACAGCAACCCCCTGCACCCAACTTATTAATTCTCGACGGGCAACAGCGTTTAACAACCCTGTTCATGGTGCTGCTCTCCGAGCAACCCGTCCTGGTTAAAGACTCCAACAGCAACAAACTCAGTCGCAAGTGGTACTACCTGGATATTGAAAAATCCCTCGACCCCAATACCGACCGAAAAGAAGCAATTCTCGCCTTCCCTGAATCAAAAAAGCTGCGAACCCACAGTGGCGAATGGCTCGACGCTTCCGCCTCAGACCAAGAATATTTAGCCGGACTGTTCCCTCTATCCAAAGTATTCTTCTTCTCAGAATGGAGAAGCAACTACTCTCGGTTTTGGCAATATAACCCAGAAAAACTCAAACTCATCGACACCTTAGAGTTGGAAATCCTCAAAAAGTTCGAGCATTATCAGGTGCCTGTCATCCAACTGCGAGACTCCTTGCCAAAAGACGCCGTTTGCCAAGTTTTTGAAGATACCAACACCTCCGGATGCGACCTCAACTTTTTCGATCTGATGACCGCTAGTTACTGTGCTGACAACTTCAGCCTGCGGGATGATTGGAAGTGCCGAGAGGCTCGCCTGAAGTCGTTCAAAGTGTTGCGTTGTTTAAGGAATACAGATTTTATTCAAGCCGTCACCTTGGCAGCTTCTTATTCCCGTCGCCAAAACGCCTTGCGTGCAGGGATAGTTTCCGAGAAATTACCTGCCGTTAGCTGTCGGCGCTCAGACGTGTTGAAACTCTCGACCGCAGAATACCAGAGTTGGGCTGAACCCATCACCAGAGGGTTTGAGGAAGCCGCCCGATTCCTGCACGCTCAGAAAATCTTTGACGCCAACCATTTGGCATACCCGATCCAATTAGTGGCAATGGCGGCTATTTTGACTGTAATGGGAAAGCGAGCGGATAGCGAACAAGTTCGTTCAAGATTGGCGCGTTGGTTGTGGTCAGGCATGTTTGGAGAGCTGTATCTGCGTGGAGAGGCGCGAGCCGCCTGTGATGTGGTGGAGATGCCCCTGTGGTTATCCGGTGGTGCCGTGCCAACGACGGTGACTTCTGCCAGATTCTCGGTAGAGCGGCTCCTCAATGCTAAAAAACGTTTTGGTGCCGTCTACCAAGGCTTGTCAGCGCTATTGCGCCTATCGGGGGCAGTGGATTGGAGTACGGGAGAAGAAATTAATGACGTACTCTATTTTGAACAAGGGGTGGAATCGCACCACATCTTCCCAGTTGCCTGGTGTCGAAAGTATGGCATTGACCCGAAAAAATACAACTGCTTGGTTAATCGCACTCCCTTAAGCGCGAAAACGAATAAAAAAATCGGCTCCAAAGCGCCTTCGGTTTACCTCAAGGAGTTTGAGATGTCGGGAACGTCGCCACAGAAATTGGATGATATGCTGCGATCGCATGCCATTGACCCCGAGCTGCTACGCAACGATGACATTGAGAGATTTTTCACTGCACGGATAAAAGCCTTGATGGAGTTAATTGAAAATGCAATGGGCAAGCATTTAATCCTTGAACCGTTTGAGCCATCCGTGGCGGAGTATAAAAATGGTAACGGCAATCGCCTAATCCGGCTAGAGTGAAGAATTATTGAGCGATCCGGCACAGCAAATGTTTTAGAACTATTTCTTTTTGGCGATGAGTGGGATTAATTTCACTAATCCGGGCCATACGCGAATCAACAGCCAAGCCAACGCTGCTGCTACAAGTGCGACACTGAGTTTGTATACCAGTGGAACAGCAGGCTTTATCCAGGTTGGTGGGAGTGGTGACTGGGCGAGGAAGAGCCTAACGGGGTCATTGGCATTTTCACCGAGCTTATCTGGAGACGGAAGGAAGGAGGCGACACTCCACCCTACGCCCAGAATTGCAATGGCATCTTGGAAATTGCGATCGCGTTCGGCTTTGGCAACTTCGACGCGGCTGCGAACGGCGCTAATTGTATTCTCTAGCAATTTCATCCCTCGCTCCAGATTTTCTGCGTCTTTGGTAATTTGGAGCTGGTATTTATCTGTGACTAAATTGGTAAATTTTTCAAAAAATTCTAGTTTGTTTCCTGCTTTTTCTTCGATTCGTTCCAGACGTTTTTTATAGTTACTTAAATTAATGTCAATTGTGCGATTTTGGAATTCGAGCCGATTTAGGTCAATGGTATAGTTATTGAGGGCATCCTGCACCCGAAGCAAGGTTGTACGGCATTTTTCAAATTCTCTTTCTTGAGATTGGTTTATATTAATAGATTGTCTATCCTCTTCAATGGCAGTAAAATAGTTTTTAATAGTTTGTTTGAGTAGACGGCTCTGACCGTAAGCCCAGAGAATTTTGTGCCGATAGTGAAATAGTCGCATCCAGTCTGAATAAAATCGAGCTGATTTTTCGGCGGTTGCTTTATCGGAATAGAGGATAATAATAACGTGTTGGTTTTCTTGGATATTGTGAATAGTTTTCAGGGACGCAGGTCCCTCAGCCATCACTAAGCGGTAGCGCGAGAGTTCAAAGATTGTTGCTCCTAAAAATTGCCCTTGTCCTTTTATGTCTTGCTCCCATTTTGAACCGGGCATTAATTCCTTGTAGCAAGCTTTAGCGATATCTTCAGGCTTGGCTTCAGATTGGGGTAGCCAGCCAGATATCATCCAGGTTTGCCCAATTGTGGCGGTTTGATTGTTTAATCTTCGGTCAATTTCGGTTTTGAGTTCTTTAACGCATTCGGCGGGTTGAGGTTCGGTTTTATTATTCACTGAGCAGTCTAGCAGCAGCCCATAAGTATCGCCCAGACGCACGGGATAGTAATAACCTTGGAAGGGGTAGGGTTCGTCGCTAGTTTCAAAGAAGTTTGGCTTGGTTAGGAGTTCTACATATTCGTCTTCAAAGTAGCTATCCTTTTGAAATAGGGATGGGTGGACGCTTTTAGGCAGTTTTTTCTGAAAATCAGCTCGATTCCGGTTAATCTCGTCTTGACTTTCGCCTAAACCATTTCTCAGATCGTAGAGGAAAAGGTCGATGGTAGGATAGATGATTTCATTCATTTAAGTTTTAGATTTTAGATTGACCCTTTTTAGGAGCAGTATCTCAGCATTGCTCCAGAACTATGTAGACTTAGAGCAAAGTTATCAATTTATCAAATTAGTGAAAAAAGCCAGGACAAGCAATGCCCTATTCAGGATTGCTTCGCTAAGCATAGCAAGGAGTGTTTATTGATAAATTGGACTATTTTTTTCTGATGCTTTGCTGAAGAAATTGTTTGAGTTGTTCCAAACGAGTTAGTTTTTTAGCAGTTTCAGGTGGGTTGGACGTTGCCAGGATACTGATAACCATGTTGTTAATTTCACTGCTTTCATAGTCATCACTGCTTTCATAGTCATCGCTGACTGGACCAGAGCCGTTGACTGGAACAAAGCCTCGTGTTTCTGGGGCTTGAACCGTGGGTATTGCTTTTTCAAGTTCCGCTTGGGTGGGCAGTAAATTTGAAGGAATTTTGTCACTAAGGACATCCAGTTGAGATCTAGCGGTTTGATACAATTGATTCAAGCTGGGGTTAGCCTGAATGACTGCCAGTAACTCGGGTTCGTAGTCCTTCCAGTTATCGGGGTCGATCGCCAGTCGGTCAGCAGTATCTCGGAAGGATTCTTGTTCATTTTCACTGAGGGGGGCTTCTAAATCCTTCAGAGCTAGCGACAGAGCGAGTAAGGTCTTGTTAACGGGTACAGGCATAGGGAGCATGTAATTTTTGTCAGGGATACAGACAAATTACCAACGATAGCCACAGCATTCCGGATACTCGTTACGATTTAGTGTTTAAGGTTGAAAGACTAAACTCAACCCAATTAACATCCCCCTATGGACAGAGAAGCACTGGTAGTAGGGATTAATCGTTATCCTTTGCTGAGGGATGCAAAAACCAGAAAACCTCGACATCTAGAGAAACCAGCAGCAGATGCAGAAGCGATCGCGCAAATCTTGGAAAATTATGGGAACTTTAGAGTGCAGCGCTTGCCGGAGGTATACTTCCCAGAGGGAAAACGGGGTGTCGATCGCAACCCAGCTCCACAAAATCTGGTAACGGTGCCAATCTTAGAAGAAGCGATCGCTCAATTATTTAACCCATCAGGAAAGAGTATACCCGACACCGCTTTGCTGTTTTTTGCAGGACATGGTTTACGCAAAGTACAGGGCGACGTGACGGAAGGGTTTTTGGCGACGAGTGATGTCAACCCTGACAAGGGAAAGTGGGGCATTTCTTTGCGATGGTTGCGCGAACTGTTGCAAAAAAGTCCGGTGCGACAGCAGATTATTTGGCTCGATTGCTGTCATAGCGGAGAATTACTCAATATTTTAGATCAGGCAAATCCGGGGAAAGATGGTAAAGCGCTTGACCGATGTTTGATTGCAGCTTGCCGAGAGTTTGAGGTGAGTCGCGAACAGTTGCAAGGGGAACATGGAATTTTGACGGCGGCGCTGTTGCAAGGGTTAAAGCCGGATAGGGATGTAGATGGCTTTGTCACGAATTATAAGCTGGCGGATTTCATCAATAAGGAGATGTCGGCAGAAAGCCAGCGTCCGATTTTTCATAATTCGGGGAATGCGATTATTCTTACCGATAAGATGCTGGACAGGCAACGACAGGTCGATGCGAATCTGGTCGGAAAGTGTCCTTACAAGGCGTTGGAATATTTTACCCAAGAAGATGCGGTCTTTTTCTACGGGCGAACAGCGCTGACGGATGAGTTGATTGATAAAGTTCGCAAGGAAAATTTTATCGCGGTCTTGGGGGCGTCGGGCAGTGGGAAGTCTTCGGTTTTGAGGGCGGGATTGCTGTATCAACTCAAGCGGGGACAAAAACTATCAGGTAGCGATCGCTGGACATACTACGACCCTTTTACCCCAGGCGAACATCCCTTAGCAAGTCTCAAAAATGCGATCGGCAAAGAGGCGCAGGAGTTAAGTCAGTTCATTCAAACTTCCCCATCAGATTTAGATCCCCCCCAGCCCCCCTTTTCAAGGGGGGAGAATACAATCAAAGTCACCCTTTTTAAGGGGGATTTAGGGGGCTATCCGGGTTTGACAACATCCCCTACCTTAGAAACTGAGCGAGTAGTGCTGGTAATCGATCAGTTTGAAGAATGCTTCACCATGTGCCAAAACTCGCAGGAACGAGAGGAGTTTTTTAAGTACCTGCTGGAGACACTAGAACAAGCCAAGCATAAACTCTGCCTGGTGTTGGGGATGCGGGCAGATTTTCTGGGAAAATGTGCGGAATATGCCGAACTCGCTCAAAAAATTGACCAGCATCTGGTGATGGTGAAGCCGATGAGTCGCCAGGAGATAGAAGAGGCGATTACCAAACCGGCTGAACTGGTGGACTTACAAGTTGAGAAAGCTTTAGTCACGAAGATGACAGAGGATGTCGTTGAGTCTCCCGGAAGTTTGCCCCTCCTCCAGTACACGCTAACGGAACTGTGGAAGGACGCCCAAACCGGAGCCAATCGCAATCGGTTGACGCTGGAGTCTTATAATCAGCTCGGTGGAATTGAGAAAACGTTGCCCAAACGAGCCAATCAGGTTTATGCCTCTCTTAAGGAAGAGGAGAAGCCAATTGCTAAGCGTATATTCCTGGAACTCACGCAGTTGGGGGAAACAAGCGATACGCGCAGGCGGGTACGCAAAGAGGATTTAGTCAACCAAACGCATTCTCTGGAACTGTTGGATCGAACGATCGAGCAGTTAGTGAAAGCGAAGTTAATCGTTACGACGAATGAATCAAAATCCCAGAATGGCAAACCTGGAGTCATTTTGGATATCGTCCATGAAGCGTTGATTCGTCATTGGCAGGAGTTGCGCCGATGGGTGGAAGAGAACCAAGTTGCCCTGGAAAAAGAGCGCAGGATTGAAGCAAGGGCTAAAGAATGGGACAGTCAAGGGAAAAATTCAGATTTACTGCTGCGAGGGACAGTATTAACAGAGGCTGAGGCTTATTTAGAGGAATACCGTGTCCTTGGACTCCTCGATGGTATTGCTCAAGAATTTATTGAGGTGAGTCAAAAAGACCGTACTCGCCTGGAAAAAGAAGAGAAAGAACGCAAAGAGCGAGAGCTTAAAGCTGCTCAGAGCAGGAATCGAATTTTAGTTGGCGCTTTAGGGGTGGTGAGTGCAGCCGCGATTGGGGCTTTTTTTCTGTGGCGAGATGCTGAAAGGCAGAAGACACTTGCAAGGCTGGGTGAAAATGCCGCAGTAGTCAGTAATGTGCTAGCTTTAACGCCTCTAAAGGGTTTAATGCTAGCAATGCAGGCAACGGGTGAAAGCCAATCATCATTGCGGCAGGTTCTTCCCCAAGTTCAGTCCAGTTTATATGAGGCGATCGATGTAGCCAGAGAACGGAATATTCTGAAAGGGCATGAGGATGGGGTCTTATCAGTCGCCTTTAGCCCGGACGGCAAAACCATCGTCAGTGGCAGTGGTGACAACACGATTCGCCTGTGGGACACAACAGGCAAGGCCATCAGTCAATCCATAAAAGGGCATCAGGGTTGGGTCAACTCAGTCGCCTTTAGCCCGGACGGCAAAACCATCGTCAGTGGCAGTGATGACAAGACGATTCGCCTGTGGGACACAACAGGCAAGCCCATTGGTCAACCCTGGAGAGGGCATGAGGATGCTGTGGTCAACTCAGTCGCCTTTAGCCCGGACGGCAAAACCATCGTCAGTGGCAGTGATGACAAGACGATTCGCCTGTGGGACACAACAGGCAAGCCCA
>JBFLZA010000442.1:0-8014 GCA_040756535.1 Cyanobacteriota bacterium | reverse complement strand
GAGGGATTGGATACCTCCGTTCCTCCGGTTTCCCGCTGAGGAACCCCACCTTAGACATTGCGGGTACTCACCTACGGCTCGATAAAACCCGCTCGTCTTGAAGGTGGGGACTTCCGCGTTACGTTAAATCTTTCTCAAACCTTAGTCCCGCAAGAATCTCAGCACAACCCGCAATATTTTGTCGCTGCTCCCTTTCAGAAATTCTATCCACTTGTTCGGCTACCTGCGCCAGCAATGCTTGAGGGGAGTCGGTTTGCGTTAAAGTAGCTAGAGGCAATAGTCCTGGGTTAGCGAGAAATAGTGCGGAGTCTTGCTCCCACAAACGGACAACTCGATAGCGGTGGGATGTAGTGCGATCGCGATATTCTTCAGTAAAGACTATCTCATCGTTTGTGGCTTGCAAAAAGATGACCACTTGCTCTACATCACACCGATATTGCCGCTTCAATCTTACTGAGTAGTCGAGCATTCGGAAGGGAATGGGCGGATTAGATGTAGGTAGAGTTTGAAATTCTATGTGTAAGATTTGGTTAGCTGTTCGTATAAAAGTAACTGCATCAGCTCGAATGGGTTCTAGAGTCAGTTCAGTTTTGAGTACTTGAATGTCTTGCGACTGAACCGAAAGTAACCAGTTAGCAAATTCGGCTGGATATTGTTCAGCTAAATATTTACAAGCGTTGTCGTAACTCAATCCTGGCGTTTCCTCTCACTCCTCCACAATCCGTACTTTACCTGAATCATTCTCCTTCGCCAACTCATTGCTATAGCAGGTGCGTAGAGCATGATTTCCTCTAGGGGGCGGTTGGTAGCGCGGGCAGTATTAACCAACCGTTGATAAAGTGGTTCTGGGATTTGCAGGGTAACGGTTTGGGTCATAGGATTCAAGTTGCCTCTCACTCGAATTCTAAATGGTTCTCCATTTGATGAAGTGAAGGAGATAATGGCGATCGCAACTCCCAGCATGAATCGCTTTGCCTTCAGTGAGGATAGACAAACTCTTAGTTAGTGGCAGTCAGGATAAGACTATTAAGGTATGGGGAGTCGAGTAGGGTTTTTGCTTGTAGAGGGTAAGAAATTCCTCAAAAACTATACCTTTTGGTTGTTGCGATTTTAATAAATCTCCTAGGATGTCTTTCGAGCAAACTATCTCAACCTAATTGGAGAAGCTTGGAATGAACCTATGATGGTAGCCTTGTGCCTGTCGAAACTGTGACGCAAAAGCTATTGATGAGAAGACTGCAATTATGGCAATTTTTGAAACGTTAAAAGATGAACACGATCTTTTGAGAAACCAACTCACCAAAATACTTGATTTACCTGATGATGCAAAGATTGAGAAACAGGAGTGTTTGGAGGAGCTAAAAAAAACGCTCCACTCTCACACTGTCGCAGAAGAAGAAATTGTCTATGAAGCTCTTCTGCCTATAGAGCATCTAGAGTCTGAAGTGAGAGAGGGAATTGAAGAACACAGGCTTTCCAATCAACTTTTGATCGAGTTAAATACTCTTGATGTTACCCAAGCACAATGGGAAGCTAAAGTCAAGGCGCTTAAAGACTTACTGACTCACCACTTGAAAGAAGAAGAGGAAGAGCTTTTTGCCGAGGGGCGGAAAGTTTTCGATAGCTCAAGGCAGGAAGAGATAAATAAGCTGTATTTGCAGAAAAAGGAAGAGGCTTTAAAAGAAGATTCCCTGGTCAAAGAGACTCCGATGGAGGCAGAATTGCAAAAGGATTGACCGGGACTTTCAATTTATCGGTCTTACACAAAGAGTAGACACTCCAAAATTAGCGTAGAGATACGTGGTGCTCGCGTCAATGAAGTAGTGCTGCTGCCTGTGCTTTCCGCAGCATGTATCCGTCTGCCTCGGTTCGCAGTGCTGTTAGTTCTGCTGGTTCGGCATCTGTCAGCGTACCCTCTTGATTGCGCTCGAGTAGGATATTGTACCGCTCCATCTCGGCTACAGTCTTTCGACTCTGAGCGATTTTCCACAATGCCTCATCTTCCATTCTGTCTAGGGCAGCTAAGTCAACCTGAAACTCATCGAGTACATTATCCCAATCTGGTGGACTACCCACTTTCAGGGCGTGAAGCATGACTTCCTCTAGGGGGCGGTTGGTAGCGCGGGCAGTATTGACCAGCCGTTGGTAAAGTGGCTCTGAGAGTTGTAGGGTAACGGTTTGGGCTATAGGATTTAAGTTGCCTCTCACTCGAATTCTAAACGGTTCTCCCTTTGATGAAGTGAAGGAGATGGCTAGATGCGATCGCTCCCCCAGTGTGAATTGCCTTGCCTCCAGTGGGGATAGGCAAACTCTGGTTACTGGCACTTAGGACAAGACTATCAAAGCGTGGGGAGTAGAGTTTGTGGTTGGAGGAGGGGTGCGATCGCTCTGGCTCCAGCAATGGTAAGACTAGTAATAGGCTAAGATCTACTATTAACACGTCCAGGGACAAGGAATCGTCAGAGTAGTTAAAATTAATGCTATAAAATTATATTTAAAGTAACCTTTTTTAGACATTTATTAGCAATTGTACAATTTGTAACTTACATATGAATTCACAAGAAAAGTACGCACAAGAAAAGAATCAGCAAGACATCAACATTATAGATGAAACCGATTCAGAACTTGCTAGTATTCCTGAGCAATATGAAATAACAAGTTTTGGAGCTGATTATGATGTTGAAGGAATAGTTAAACGTTTGAACCGTGGAGATATAGTTGTTCCAGATTTTCAAAGAGATTATGTTTGGAATTTACCTGATGCATCACGTTTTATAGAGTCTTTATTATTAGGGTTGCCTGTACCAGGTGTTTTTCTTGCTCGTGAACAAGACTCTAATAAACTTTTAGTCATTGATGGACAGCAAAGATTAAAAACATTACAGTTTTTCTATCAAGGGTATTTTAATCCAAAACCTGGAAATACGAAAATGACTGTATTTCGTTTAAAAAAAGTCCAAAAAAGATTTGAAGGTCTTACTTATGAAGAATTAGAAGAGAAAGATAAAGTCAAATTAAATGATTCTATAATTCATGCGACAATAGTCAAACAAGAATCGCCTGAAGATAATGATACAAGTATTTATCACATTTTTGAAAGACTCAACAATGGTGGTCAAACATTAACAGCACAAGAAATCCGCACAGCTACTTATCATGGTAATTTTATAGATTTAATCAAAGAACTCAATAATCACGAGAAGTGGAGAGAAATTTTTGGAAAAAAAAGTAATCGCTTGAAAGATCAAGAATTCATTCTTCGGTTTTTAGCAATGTATTTTGATGTTAAAGATTATGAAAGACCTATGGTGGAGTTTATCAATAAATTTACCAAAAAACATAGACAAGAGAAACCCGAATTCATTAATAGATGCAAAAGTCTATTTATAAATACCATTGATACGATACAGGAAAGTATAGGAAACCAAGCTTTTAGACCTGAAAGAGCGATAAATGCAGCAGTTTTTGATTCTGTAATGGTTGGTCTAGCACGTAGGCTTGAGCAGAATTCCGTTGTCGATCATGCAAAATTAAGGGATGCATACCAACAATTAGTCCAAAACCATGAATATGCAGAACTTGTATCTCAATCAACTGCCGACGAAAAAAATGTAGCAAGCCGAATTAAGATAGCAACCGATTATTTTAAAAGCATATAAATGCTGAACAGAGAAATATCTAAGCAAATACAACAAATTAGAAATTTGATAAACAAGACAGCGATCGCTTGTGGGAATGATCTTGAGATGCAAAGCGATTGGGCTAAATACATTTGTATTAGGAGCGCTGGACTTTTAGAAAATGCACTAGCAGAGATATATAAAGATTTTGTTAAGGGAGCTGCGAGTAAACCTGTTGCTGACTATACATGTTCTATTCTTTCTAAAATTCAAAATCCAAAAGCAAATAGATTTGTTGAAGTCGCCAGTTCTTTTAAGCCTTCTTGGGGAAAAGATTTAGAATTATATTTAGAGGCTGAAGGACGTAAAGAGGCTATCAATTCGATAATGACAAATAGACATAATATTGCACATGGAAAAAACTCAGATATATCTATAGTACGTATTAAAGAATACTTAGAAAAAGCTATAGAAGTAATAGAATTTATTGAAAATCAATGTAAAAGTTAATTATTAGGACTTCATTAAAACGAATGCAATCTACTTACTAGCTCTCACTTGGTACTACATATCTGCTCTACGAACTTAGGATGTCTTTCTGTCGATATCGCTCGGAAAGCGCCTCGCACTCGAAGAAAGGGGAATTAGCTGGAGCGACGCCCGATCGCCAAGCCCCTCATGTTCGATTCTCGACACCATAGAATACGCGATCGCTCCCCTACAGACACACCTAACTATCAACTCTCTCCAACGCCACTCGCTAAAATTCCCAGAATTTTATTCACATCTGTTAAGTAATACTCAACCAAATCAATCTCAACTACTTTCCCTTTGAGTTTTAAAAATTTCCAGTTCGTTCCCGAAGTCACAGTCCCATAAACTACCGGAATCTCATTTCCCTCACGTTCATTGAATATCTGAGCGGCTACCATTTCCGCTACACATTGACCTAATCCAGCAACAATATCTTCCTTTTTTGCTTCTACCAGCATCATTACAGGCGCACTGACAAAAAGCCGTTCAGAGCTACTACTAATAATGAAGTCACAAAACCCAGTCAAGCCTTTTTCTGAATCCACATTAAAATCAACGCCAGAAAATAAACTAAACTGAGACTGTAATTGTTTTCTAACCTCGATTAAAATTGGGGCGATAATCATTTCAGACCGAGCTTTTTCACTATTGCTAGCGAGAGCTAACGGGACATTGTATCGGAGAGTTTCTGCTAAATATTCACTGCATTCTAATTCTGGTACTGCCGCAAAAATATCAGTGTCTTCAGCAGTCCTTAAATCAAACTGTTTCTTAACTCTGGCTAAGGTGAATTCACTGTATGGCATTTGAGTAAGCAGTAAATGGTGAAGTATCGATCGCTAGGGTTTTCTAGCAGTGAGCTAGCACCGTTTAACTTGCCGTAGGCGATGCCTTCGGCGGTACTCTTCGAGAACCCCTTCGGGGAACGCAAAGCGGCCATCGCACTTCAGAACGAAAAGCGCTAGCGCAGCATCCCCCTCTTGGTTATCGCTACACCTTTTTCATCCTACTCTCAACTCTGTGCGTTAGCGAAGCAGCGCGTGAGTGCGATCGCACCAAGAACAAACCACAGTTGCCGACAGGAGGCAAAGACGGTGGATATGACTGGGCGCATCGCCTAGCACTCGAAGAACAGGAAATTAGCAGGAGCGATCGCTAACTTAATCCCTGCTGCCCTCTCATTTCATCCCGATTTCATTTATAGATGTCATCCTAAGTTGAAGAAGAGGATTACAGAGGACGCTTAGCTGCCGAAGCCTGGAAAATATGCTCAACTCCATCCTCAAGTGGTCGATTGTTCAACGCTGGCTAGTTGTTATCGGGGCAGTTATTGTCACGGTGTTGGGAATTTACAACCTGACGCAAATGCCCTTGGATGTCTTTCCCAACTTTGCTCCCCCCCAAGTAGAGATTCAAACCGAAGCACCAGGATTGGCTCCCGAAGAAGTAGAATCTCTGGTGACTTTACCGATAGAAAGTGCCATCAATGGTACCCCCGGAGTGACAACAGTACGCTCCTCCTCGGCGGTAGGAGTCTCCGTGGTGAAAGTCATCTTTCAATGGAGTACCGATGTCTACCAAGCCCGTCAATTGGTAACAGAGCGACTGCAACAAGCTCAAAATAAGCTGCCACAGAACGTTGAAACCCCACAAATTTCTCCCATCAGTTCCCCTATCGGCACCGTCCTCCAATACGCTTTTACTGCCGAAACGACATCAATGATGGAAGTCAGGCAACTGGTTGACCGCAACATCACCAACCGCTTGCTAGCTGTTCCGGGAGTTTCTCAGGTGATTGCCTATGGGGGAGATGTTCGCCAGTATCAGGTACTCGTTGACCCTGCCAAATTACAAGCCTTTAATGTCTCTTTAGCGGAAGTCACTGAAGCGGCCCAAGGGGCAAATACCAATGCAGCCGGTGGTTTTCTCATTGACCCAGACCAAGAATTAATCGTTCGCGGGGTGGGTAGGATTTCCTCGATTGAAGATTTGCAAAAATCGGTAGTTACCGCCCGCAACGGGACGCCTGTGCTGCTTTCTGATGTCGCTGAGGTGAAAATTGGAGCTGCCTTGCAACGGGGTGATGGCAGTTTGAACGGGCAACGGGCGGTTGTGGTGACGATTAATAAGCAACCCCAAGCTGATACGCCAACGGTTACTAAAGCGATTGAGGTGGCAATGGAAGAAATGAAGCCTAGCCTGCCTCAAGATGTTAAATTCACCGTCACGTTTCGTCAGGAAAATTTTATTGATGATGCGATTGAAAATGTTCTGAGTTCTTTGCGTGATGGCATCATCATTGTTTCGATTATCCTGCTGCTATTTTTGATGAATTGGCGGACTGCCATCATCACATTGAGTGCAATTCCCCTATCGGTACTAATTGGGATGATGATTCTCAATTTATTCGGTCAGGGTATTAATACCATGACACTGGGGGGGTTAGCAGTAGCCATTGGCTCGGTGGTAGATGATTCTATTGTGGACATGGAAAACTGCTATCGGGGACTACGGAAAAATCAGGTAGCGGAAAACCCCGTTCATCCGTTTCAGGTGGTTTACGACACTTCGGTGGAAGTGCGCGTTAGTGTGATATTTTCAACCGTCATTATTGCTGTCGTTTTTGCTCCTATTTTCTCTTTAACTGGGGTAGAAGGTCGGATTTTTGCCCCGATGGGTGTGGCGTATTTAGTATCGATTTTTGCCTCAACGTTTGTCGCGATGACACTCTCCCCCGCGTTGTGCGCCCTCTTGTTAGCCAAGCAGCAATTACCGGAGGATGACACTTGGGTTTCGCGGATTTCTCAAAAACTCTACCACCCACTGTTGAGGTTTTCTATTCATTTCCCCAGTATTATCCTGATGCTTGCTGGTGCTTCATTTATCGCTTCTATGATTGTTCTGCCTTCTTTGGGACGGGTGTTCTTGCCAGAATTTCAGGAGCGATCGCTGGTTAATGCTATGCTGCTCTATCCTGGTGTTTCATTGGAAGTTACCAATCAAGCGGGGTTTGTACTGCAAGAGGCGCTCAAAAATGACCCTCGGTTTGAGACGATACAGTTACGCGCTGGACGTGCACCTGGAGATGCTGATGCGGGAGGTGTCAACTTAGGGCACGTGGATATCGAAATTAGCGATGAAGGGATGAAAAACCGGGAGGCTACTGTTGAGAAAGTTCGGGAGGAATTTGCCAAGTTGCCAGGGGTAGCACCGAGTATTGGGGGTTTTATCTCTCACCGCATGGATGAAGTTTTGTCTGGCGTAAGAAGTGCCATTGCCGTCAAAATTTTTGGCCCTGAACTTGACGAATTACGCCATATTGGTGCTGAAGTTCAAGCCGCCATGCGTGATATTGAAGGCGTTGTCGATTTACAGCTAGAACCTCAAGTTCCAATCAAACAGGTGCAAATTCAGTTTGACCGCTCAGCAGCTGCTCGTTACGGTCTTTCGGTGGGAAACCTGTCACAAATGATGGAAACAGCACTTAATGGGCGCGTGGTTTCTCAAGTATTGAAAGAACAACAGTTGTTTGATTTGTTAGTCTGGATAAAAGAAAGCGATCGCAACAATATAGAAACCATCCGCAACTTACTCGTTGATACTCCGAGCGGACAGAAAATCCCTCTAGCTCAAGTTGCTAAAATTGACTATGGAACGGGTCCCAATACAATTAATCGAGAAAATGTTTCCCGTTTAATTGTCGTCTCAGCTAATGTTGCCGGACGGGACTTAGGCTCTGTGGTAGATGACATTCAATCCAAGGTAAAACAACAAGTGCAACTACCTGCTGGCTACTTTATCCAATACGGTGGTCAGTTTGAATCTGAACAACGAGCGACCCAAAACTTCCTAGTCTTTGG
>JBFLZA010000441.1:0-8015 GCA_040756535.1 Cyanobacteriota bacterium | reverse complement strand
TCTTTTCAGCACTGACTGAAATGGGTACTAAGCTTCCCTGGAAGAAATAATCCAGCATCTCAGATGTCAACCGCCCCCATTCTCCAACTCACCCATAAAATGTTATTGAAGTTGTATTCCTGCAAAATCAACACTGATGCAAGCGCTTTGGCTGGAGAATAATCAACTGCAACTGCGACACGATGCCCCAATTCCCAATCCACCACCGGGGGAAGCACTGGTGCGGGTCATTCGGGCAGGTATCTGCAACACCGATTTGGAATTAATTCGAGGTTATTACCCGTACACGGGTATTTTAGGCCACGAATTTATCGGCGTCGTAGAACAAGGGCCGCAGCATCTGCAAGGACATCGGGTGGTAGGCGAGATTAATGCTGCCTGTGGACAGTGCCGATTTTGTCGCACGGGACAACCCACTCACTGCGAAAACCGCACTGTATTGGGAATTGTTAACCGAAATGGAGCGTTTGCCGAATATCTCTCCTTGCCAGTGGAAAACTTGCATCGAGTACCGGATACAGTATCCACCGATGTCGCTACGTTTACAGAACCTGTAGCAGCAGCCTTAGAAATTCAGCAGCAAGTAAATGTAAGTCCAAGCGATCGCGTTTTGGTCGTTGGTGATGGTAAGCTAGGGCAACTCGTAGCGCAAACCCTCGCATTAACAGGTTGTGAACTCCTCGTTATCGGGCGTCATCGGGAGAAACTAGCTCTGTTGGCCGCACGAGGCATTCAGACAGGCGAAGCCGATGCTGTTACAGATAGGACGTTTGATATCGCTGTAGAGTGTACCGGCAATCCGACAGGATTTGAAATCGCCCGACGAGCTTTGCGATCGCGTGGTACCTTAGTCCTTAAAAGCACCTACGCGAATCGACTTACCCTTGATGCCTCCTCTCTGGTGGTAGACGAAATTACTCTCATTGGTTCCCGTTGCGGCCCCTTTCCCCCAGCACTTGAGTTGCTAGCTTCCGGAAAGGTGGATGTAGAACCGCTCATCAACGCTCGTTATCCCTTAAGTGAAGGGCTTACCGCATTTGAACAAGCTTCAACCCAGGGAGTTTTAAAAGTCTTGCTGGATATGAGTAAAGAAGTTTAAAACTTTAACAACAGTGCTGAATCGGCAGCTCAATAATAAACTCAGTGCCTTGACCGGGTTCAGATTGAACATATAAGTGACCTTGATGTTTTTCTACCACAATTCGGTAACTAATCGATAGTCCAAAGCCGGTACCTTTCCCGATGGGTTTAGTGGTAAAAAACGGCTCAAACAAGTGTTGACTTACCTCTGCGGTAATACCTGTCCCGTTGTCTGCAATGCAAATTAAAACGTGAGAAGCGCCGCTATTAACATTGGAGGCAACATCTTTGTTTTTGATTTCAGTGCGAATCCGAATAAAAGGTGGAGCCTCACACGCTTCATAGCTCTTTTTAACTCTCTTTTCTTCTAAGGCATCAATAGCATTGACAATCAAATTCATCAAGACTTGATTAACTTGTCCGGGATAACATTCTACGAGGGGTAATCCGCCATATTCTTTAATGAGTTCAACTTCCGCATATTTCCCCTGAGCCTTGAATCGATGTCTTAAAATTAGCAGCGTACTTTCAATTCCTTCGTGTATATCCACTGCTCTCATTTCCGATTCATTCAACCTTGAAAAATTTCGCAAAGATTGAACAATTTCACAGATACGCTCTGAACCTGTTTTCATTGAATTTAGGAGATTGGGTAAGTCATCCACCATAAATTCAAAGTCTATAGCCTCCATTTTTAATTTAATTTCTTCAGGAGGATTGGGATAATATTGCTGGTAGCAATTAATGAGATGAAGGAGGTCTTGGAAGTATTCAGTAGCATGATGCATATTGACGGAAACAGAAATAAGGGGATTGTTAATTTCGTGAGCTACCCCGGCAACTAACTGTCCCAAGATCGACAGTTTTTCACTTTGGAACAGTTGGGCTTGAGTGTGAGTTAGTTCTAGCAGTGTTTTTTCTAACTCTTGGGTTTTTTCCCGTTCTCTGGCTTCAGCAAGTCTTCGCTCAGTAATGTCATTGAGTGTACCCCCTATACCTGTAACATACTCACAACCGCTATAGCTAAACGTCAAACGGGAGTGAACTTCAAACCAGCGATAGCTACCTTCATAAGTTTGATAGCGAACACAATAGCGCGTGTTTTGTGTCTTGCCTGCCATCTGATGGCGAAACTGCTCCTCGTGGTACGGTTTGTCTTCAGGATGAATAAATGTCCAGCAGAACTTCCCCAAACTTTCTTCTACATTAAATCCAGTAATTTCTGTCCAGGCAGGGTTGAGAAACGTCCACCTCCCAGCCGTGTCTGTCTGGAAAATGACTTCTGTGACATTATTAACGACAGAGCGGTATCGTTCCTCGTTCTGACTCAATTGTTGTTGAGATTCTTGTAATGTTGCTAATAGCTGATTAATGGCAATACCTACGCGGGATAATTCATCACTACCCTTGATTGATATGCGTTCTGTTAAATCGCCCTTGTCGCGAATTCGCCTGACTGTGACACTAAAGCGAGCTAGTGGAGATAGTACTGATTTTTCTATCAGCAACAGGGTGATACAGCCAAATGCCAAACCCACGACTAACAGCGCTATTACCAGGTAACGCAATCCTCGTTTGCCTTGCTGATAGATATCTCTAGAAGTATCCACGCGCAACAACAATGCAGGTTGTCCTTCAATATCTTTGAGCAGGGTATAACCGGCAATTCGCTGTGGGTTCAGAGGACGAACGAGAATGGGGGATAGGGTTGGAGTTTTGGTGTTGGACTTGTCCTGAGTGATTTCCTTTTTTACCGCTTGAAAATCTGCGGGCAACTGCTTATCTTGGAGCGGATAGAGGGTAAGTTGCGATCGCGTAAGTTCAGAAAGTTGCCGAACTTCAGCCGCATCAAGAAAACGACCTATAATCAGAGTGCCACGAATGCGGCCAGTACGGTCACTCTTCAAGATAGGCCGGGAAGCAACAACTAAGGGACTTTCGGGTAAAAGCACAATTCCTGTATGGCTGCTACTCGCTACCTGGTGTTGAAGTAAACGAGGGTGAGTGACAAGGTATTGCTTCAAGCTATCGGGAACGGGTATAGCTGCCTTGCGCTGTAAATCGAAATTTGTGCCGTAGACAATTTGACCCGTTTTATTGACAAATAACATGAGATTGAGCCGGAGGTTGATAAACGTTGCGGCATCAAGATTTTCTTGGATGTAGCGTTTGTTGCCATCCTCAACAAAGGCATAGGTTTCGTCCCACCCTGCCCAATCACTTGCTGTACTGCTGAGCTTTTCTAAATCATTTACTATCGCTTCTGTAACTCGTTCTACATTCAAATGAGTCATTTGTGACTCGATTTTGGCAAAACCATCCAGCCAAATTGTTGATAAGTTGAGGTACAGCGTTAGTAAGAGAAATAAAAGCGTCACGCCAACGCTCAGCAGAGTCCTCTGGCGTAGAGTCATTTTAAGTTTAGTTAATTCATTGTTAATAATCAGTTGCTTTTTGCTATTAATTGGCGATTAGCAAAAGAACAACAGCTAATAACGCCTATATAGCGATTCTATTTTAGTCATGAACATACAGGTGGGAAAAGAGAACTCCTTACCTAGGATATCTTACGCTAGCCATTGATATTTCTAAGGTTCACATCGGCTAGTTTTCTAGGGATAAGATGCCATGCGCTGTCGCGCACAAACAAAGCATGAAAATCTCTCCCTCCTAACTCCTGGCTCCTAACTCCTGACTCCTATTTTCAGATTAGGGCAGTTGTTTTAATAACTGTTCTGCTTGACTTGCCCACTGGGAATTGCCTTGGGCAGAGTAGAGAGCTTGGGCATATTGCAAGACTTGTTGAGCATCACTCAATCGATTCTGCCGTAGAAATACTAACCCAGCCCCATAGTAAGCATTGGCATAGTTAGAGTTGCTTTCAGCCGCTTTACGAAAAGCTTCAAGAGCCGCATCTAAATTTCCTTCCTTGAATAAAATTGAACCAATGTTGTAGTGTGCTTCTGGGTATTGGGGATTGATTTTCAGGGCTTGCCCAAATGCCTTTTTTGCTTCTGCAATTTTCCCCTGTTGTAAATAAATGAGTCCGATGTGATAGATCGGTTCTGGGGCATTAGGGCTAAACTGCATGGCGCTTTTGAAGTGAGCCACTGCGTCTTCCGGTTTTCCCATCTGAGATACGACTAAACCATAGTTGTAATGAGCAACACCCAAGTTGGGGTCAAGTTCTAGTGCTCGTGTTAGATAGTCCTGTGCCTGCTGTAAGTTATTACCTTCCAAAAGCGCTGCCCCTAAGTTAGCAAAGGCGAGGGCAAAGTCGGAATCTGCTTGTGTGGCTTTATAAAACGCATCCGCTGCTTCCTGCAACTTCCCTGCCTGACGTAAGGCTAATCCTAAGTTGTAATGGGCGGGTGCAAGTTGGGGGTTGAGTTGAGAGGACTGTCGAAATGCTGCGATCGCTTCGGATAATTTCCCCTGTTGAATCAATGCAATTCCTTGATTGAGTTGTTCAACCGCTGCGGGTTGTGTGGGCGTCAGTACTGGAAGTGACTGCGCCATCTTAACAGCGTCCCACGAGCGCCTCGCGCCCGTTATAAATGGAAGAAACTCTTGCTCCCCTGCTCCCCCGCTCCCCTGTTCCCCTGCGAGTTTCTTAGGAGCTGAGTGAGTACTAGAAGATTCAGCTCTCAGGATTGAGAACTCAGGACTTAAGGAGGAATTCAGGGCTGGGAACTGTGCACTCGCTTTAGTTATACCCCCACCCACTACCAGTAAACTCACTCCACCTCTAATCAGGATATGAGAGAGGCTAGGAATACACAGGTGCTGGAAGGTGGGAGAGAGTGTTGTGAAAAATGTTAAATTAATCTGAAGGAATTTTTGCGGAGTTTTGCAACATTTTTGTTTCCAATTGTTTCCTCTATTCATAAAACTTAGAATTCAGTTATCTCAGTTAATCTAATTTAACGTTTAATGCAGTTTCTCTTACAAGAGATTGCAAGTTTCATTTCGTTAATATCAAAACGCGCTAATCTCACAGGCAGATACTATAAATACAATCTCCATATTGGCATCGGTGACCCGGTTTTTGAGAAGACAGCCGAAACCATATCCCGACGTCAAGGGGTTTTAGATTTTGGAGGCAAAAATTTTGGATTCTCCACCCGACTGATGGGTCAAGCCGCAAGGAAAATGTCCCAGTTGAGCAACAGCTAGCCAACTCTCAAATCGGTAGTTAAACCTCTCAACTTATAAATCTGGGGGTAAATAGTCATGAACCAAAAAGTACTTTCTGCCACCCGTAATGTGGCAATTGTTGGTCCCTATTTAAGTGGCAAGACGACGCTTTTAGAAAGTTTGTTATTTGTCACGAATGCCATTTCTCGCAAAGGCACTATAAAAGACGGCAATACGGTAGGAGATAGTGCGGCTGAAGCCCGCGATCGCAAAATGACGGTGGAAGCCAGCGTCGCCAGTACAGAGTATCAAGATGTTCGCTTCACCTTTGTAGACTGCCCCGGTTCCGTTGAATTTGCCCAAGAAACTTACAATGCCCTAACAGGTGTCGATGCCGCTGTTATCGTTTGCGAACCGAATAGCGATCGCGTTCTCACTCTCGCTCCCTTATTTAAATTCCTCGATGATTGGGAAATTCCCCACCTTGTCTTTATCAACAAAATGGATCGCCTCACCTGCGATGGTGACGGTTGGGGTCAGTCGTTCCGAGAAATCTTAGATGCTTTAAAATCTGTTTCAACGCGCCCTATTGTGCCGCACCAGTACCCCATTGGTCAAGGGGAGCAGTTGCTGGGATTTATCGATCTAGTAACTGAACAAGCTTTTCATTATCATCCCGGTGCGCCAGCAGACCCAGTACCGCTACCCGAATCCTTGAGAGAGCAAGAACACGCCGCACGGGCAGAAATGCTAGAAGCCCTCGCTGATTTTGATGACCACCTTTTAGAAGAACTGATAGAAGAAATTGAGCCGCCGCAAGACGAAATTGTCCAAGACCTGAAGATGGAATTGGGGGCGGACTTAATTGTTCCTGTGTTTATTGGTGTTGCTGAGCAAGACTACGGAGTTCGGCACCTGATTGATGCTCTAGTGCGGGAAGCTCCAACACCAGAAACAACAGCCGAACGTCGGGGACTAGATGTGAATGCCGAGACACCCGTGGCACAGGTACTCAAAACCTATTACACGCCTCAAGGTGGCAAAATGTCTCTTGTGCGCGTGTGGCAAGGTCAGCTAACGGATGGAATTGTCCTCAATGGCGTCCGTGCCGGTGGCTTGTACCGCCTCCTCGGTCAGCAACAGCACTCTGTCTCTGAGGCATCCGCCGGTGAAATTGTTGCGGTTGGACGCTTAGAAGGCATTCAAACCGGTGACATTCTCACCGCCAATTCCGGACAAGCGGCAATGGAATTGCCGAAGCTTGAATCACTACGGCCTGTTTATGCTTTAGCGATTACCGCAGAAAATCGCAAAGATGAAGTGAAGCTCAGTACGGCATTAAGCAAGCTGTTAGAAGAAGACCCCTCTCTGGCTTGGGAACAGCATGGCGACACTAACGAAATCATCCTCTGGGGACAGGGGGAAATTCATCTACAGGTTGCATTAGACCGACTGCGTCGTAAATACAACTTGCCGATGGTAACTCACCTACCGCGAGTTCCCTATAAAGAGACCATCCGCAAAACCACCACATCTCACGGACGCTATAAGCATCAAAGCGGCGGTCATGGGCAGTTTGGCGATGTTTATCTCGATATCAAACCCAAGTCGCGTGGCGAAGGCTTTAACTTCTCGGAAACCATTGTTGGGGGTGTTGTTCCCAAGCAGTATATTCCTGGTGTGGAAACTGGAGTTCGGGAGTATTTGATACATGGGCCTCTGGGTTTCCCAGTTGTGGATGTGGAAGTAACCCTAACCAATGGTTCTTACCACAGTGTTGATAGCTCCGAGCAGGCATTCAAGCAGGCGGCGCGACTGGCAATGACGGAAGGGATGCCCAAGTGCGAACCTGTACTTTTGGAACCCATCATGACGATTCAGGTGTGTGCGCCACAGGAATTTACCTCGAAAGTTCTGCAACTGATTACTGGGCGTCGTGGGCAAATCCTTGGCTATGAAGCGCGTAGCGACTGGCCGGGTTGGGACTGTGTCTCTGGGTATCTACCTCAGGCAGAAATGCACGACTTTATCATTGAGTTGCGATCGCTCACTTTAGGTGTTGGCTTCTTCAACTGGCAGTACGACCATCTCCAAGAAGTCCCCGGTAAACTTGCTGAAAACGTGCTGGCAACAACTGGCAATGGCAAATAGCGATCGCTTAGCTGTAGCTTCATAAGTCAGAACAGCAGTATCAATCAACTTCGCCTTAGGGCATCGACAACGCGATGCCCTTTTTCATTACATTAGTCGTAGTAAAATATAGCAGTCGCCAAGGTGATTAGGACTCTCGCCAAATACTGAAACCAAGACCCGTCAATCTTTTCCCTTCTGCCTTCTGCCTTCTGCCCTCTGCCCTCTGCCTTTTGCTATACAAGTCATTTCTATGGAAAATGCACAAAAATGGTATATTGTCAAGCGCACTGAGGGGCCGTGTGAAATTCTCCCTAGCAATCAGGTAGAAGATAAAGAAGACCCCACCGTTGTGGAACGATGGGGGCCATTTGAATCTCAACAAGATGCGATCGCTCGTCGAGTTGGATTGATTCGTGCTGGCAAGTGTCAACCCGCCTAAACGAACCGTAGTTATACCAAGAGGCAGGTACTTACCTCAGTACCCGACTTCCAACACTTTATCGTCCGGGAGATGATGCCCTCGTATTGCCTTGTGCCGCAATCTTCTGCTGAAGGACTTCCAGTGCTTTGGCAAATTGAGGGTCTTTTACGGTACCAATCTGAGTGCGGTCTTGCTGCAATTCCTTGCGCTGTGCGTCCGACAGCTCAACTACGACATCTGGAGC
>JBFLZA010000440.1:868-8045 GCA_040756535.1 Cyanobacteriota bacterium | reverse complement strand
GGATTACTTCAAAAAGCTGGAGGGGTTAGTGGGGGTTCCAGTCATCAACCTGCATTTGTGGTTTGACCGTAAGCTGACGGATATTGACCATCTGCTCTTTTCGCGATCGCCTTTACTCAGCGTGTATGCTGACATGAGCAACACCTGTAAGGAATACGCTAATCCCAATCGCTCAATGCTGGAATTAGTCTTAGCACCTGCGAAAGATTGGATTAGCAAATCAGACTCCGAAATTGTAGACGCCACTATGGAAGAGTTGAAAAAACTCTTCCCCAAACACTTTGACAGCGAAAACCCAGCGCAACTGCTGAAATATCACGTCGTCAAAACCCCTCGTTCCGTCTACACCGCAACACCCGGTCGGCAACAGTACCGCCCATCCCAAGAAACACCTATTGCCAATTTTTACTTGACTGGTGATTACACCATGCAACGTTACTTAGGCAGTATGGAGGGGGCCGTACTTTCTGGTAAGCTGACAGCGCAGGCAATTGCGAGGAACCAGGAAAACAATCCTGTCCAGATGCCTCAAGGCACGTCTGTACAGGAATCAGAGGTGCAACTCGCTTCTGCCCCCAGTTCATAATCTCTTAGTCCTAAGTTCTTAGCTGCCCGCTTGCCACGAATGCTCCAACTGCCTAACTCCCCGCGCATGAGAACGCTGGCCTCCCGGTCGGAATCTTACGAATTGTGCCGTCAGATTACGGCAAAATACGCCAAGACGTTTTATCTAGGCACACTGCTGATGCCAGAAGAAAAACGTCAAGCCATTTGGGCAATCTATGTCTGGTGCCGTCGGACTGACGAATTGGTGGATGGCCCCCAGGCTCGCCTGACAACACCTGAAACCCTAGATCGGTGGGAACAACAACTAGAATCGGTGTTTGCGGGGCAGCCGCAAGACGACCTAGATGTTGCTTTAGTCGATACACTGCAACGCTTCCCGATGGATATTCAGCCGTTTCGGGACATGATTGCCGGTCAGCGAATGGATCTGTACCGCAGTCGGTATGAAACGTTTGAAGATCTCAGACTCTACTGTTACCGGGTAGCGGGTACGGTAGGGTTAATGACTAGCCCTGTTTTGGGTATTGATAGCTCGCTGGGCAAAGCGCCCTGGGATTGCCACCAAGAGGGTTATAACCCAGTCGAAGAAGCGATCGCCTTAGGTATTGCCAACCAGCTAACTAATATCCTCCGCGATGTTGGGGAAGACGCCCGCCGGGGTCGGATTTACCTTCCCTTAGACGAACTGGCGTTGTTTGACTACACTGAACAAGACTTGTTCAATGGCGTTGTGGATGAGCGGTGGCACGAACTCATGCGCTTCCAAATTCAACGGGCGCGTAAATTCTTTACTGAGTCAGAAAGAGGCATCCGGGCCTTGAGTCCGGACTCTCGCTGGCCAGTCTGGGCGTCATTGATGCTCTATCAGGGAATTCTGGATGTCATTGAACGCAACCAGTACGATGTCTTTACCCAACGCGCCTTCGTTCCTAAACCTCAAAAGCTTTTGGCTTTGCCAATTGCTTGGTTGAGAGCGCAAGCGCTTTAACCTTACAACTAAAAAGAAAGCCATTTCCCCCTAAATTAACCGAACCGTTTCATCGCCGCCATCGGTTAAGGGCAAGCAGGGGGAAAAAAATTTGTTTGGGAACAAATAGCTAAGCTCAAGCGTCAGCAGCCCAACGGGTTGTCTACCTTAGGAGAAATCCATGATGTTGAAACGCTTCGCTACCGCAACTCTTACCGCACTGACGGTTTTAACGGTTGGTTCTTTAGCCATCCACGCCCAAGAAAGCGATCCAAGTTCTTCCGAATCGACTGAAACTACTACTGTCCGCGTAACTAACCCTGCCGTTCTCGGCCGCGCTCAAAACTTAGCGCGTCAAGCAGCAGAGAGAGCCAATGGGGGTTTGAACTACTACCGCGCCGAACGCTCGATGTATGGCCCTCCATCCCAAGCTCCCTTCAAAGAAAATGCAGATGGCAGCATCACCTTCACCTTTCAAGGGCATACACCTGGCTCTGATGTTCCTTCCTACCAGAGTGTAGTCACCGTTTCTCAAGATGGTCAGCAGGTAACTGTAAACTCCAACGAACCTGCCCGTTAGAGTTCTCTATCAGTCTATAAACTACCCACTCAGGGCGAAGCCTTCGGGGAGCAATTTATCCCGATTACTCACAATTTTTCTGTCCCAATGCTTCGCCCCTACAGCATTCATAATTCAACACTTTTGTCAATAATTCATAATTCATAATTCATAATTCATAATTCATCCGATTCATCATCTCCCCACTTCGGGGATGACTCAGCAACTTTGGGAGTTCTCGAAGGATTCACCTCATAAATCGGTTGAGACGGCAGAAGTTCCAATTGCCGATGCTTTAACTTCGGCTTTTCCACCTGTTTGCGTCCTTTTTCTTTTTGCGGTTCATGACTTGCTTGTGAACTGCGCCGCCGTTGAGATGTGCCTTCCTCACTCGTATCCTCAGCAACTACTTCATACAGCAGCGCCAGTTTATTGGCATCGTTCCCCTTACGTAACACTCTACCCAATCGCTGAATATACTCGCGGATTGAACCCGTACCGGATAAAATAATCGCCACACGAGCATCCGGGACATCGACACCTTCGTTGAGAACGTGGGAAGCTACTAATGTTTTGTATTCTCCCTCCCGGAAGCGTGTCAGGATTTCATGACGTTCCTTGACGGGAGTCTGATAGGTAATGGCTGGAATCAATAAATCTTGAGAAATCCGATAGACGGTAGCGTTATCGTTGGTGAAGATTAAGATGCGTTCTGGGTAATGTTGGGCGAGTAAGTCGGTAAGAACCCGTAGCTTGCCATCGGTACCCAAGGCAATTTCTTTGGCTTCTCGGTGAGCTAGCATAGCACGACGTCCTGTTTGCGATCGCGCACTCGTCATGACAAACTTTTGCCAACCATCCAGACTGCCCAGAGAAATTTTCGATTCTTTCAAAAACTCATTGCGGAGTTTGATACAGGTATTGTAGCGATCGCGTTCTTTTTGGGAGAGCTTCACTTTAATCTGAATCACCTTATGTTCAGCTAAGGCAAAACCCGCCAATTCCTCTGGTTTTTTGCGATAGACTTCTGCCCCAATTAGAGCGTTTAGATCCCAATGACGCCCATCGGTGCGCTCAGGGGTAGCGGTGAGTCCCAGTCGGTAGGGTGCGATCGTATATTCTGCTATCACCCGATAGAAGTCAGTCGGCAAGTGATGGCACTCATCAAAGATGAGCATGGCATACTGATTGCCCAATGCTTCAGCATGAATCGTTGCACTGTCGTAAGTCGAAATCAAAATGGAGGTTTTATCCCGCGAACCTCCCCCCAACAATCCCACCTCTGCATCGGGAAACGCTGCCGTTAAGTGAGCATACCACTGATGCATCAAGTCTAACGTTGGCACCACAATCAAGGTAGTGCGTGGCGTTGATTGCATCGCCAGTTGTGCCAAATAAGTTTTACCTGCCGCCGTTGGCAGCACTACCACCCCTCGACGCCCTGCTTGCTTCCAAGCTAAGAGGGCTTCACTCTGATGAGGGTAAGGTTCCATCTCAAAGCTAGGAACCAGTTCCAAGGGGACAAATTCCTTCGCTTCATCTTTAAAATCAGTTCCTTCAGCTTGCAACGCTTCTACCAACTGACGGTAGTAAAGTGCCGGGATACGGAACTTTTCCACCCTGTCATCCCAAGTCGCATAATCCACCCAGGTTTTCCCGCGTGGCGGTGGATGCAAAATTAAAGTGCCCCGGTCAAACGATAATATAGGGGTACGAGCCATAGCGCCGTTCTAATTTCCAATTCCCCAGCTAATCAACACATACCAGAGTAGCGCTCCAAGGGTAAAGGGAGGAGCAGTGGGAAAGATGGGGAAGAGCGGGACTGTGCATAAAAGTTAAGCATAAGAGTCCTCTGCCGTGGAGCCTTCTGCCTTTTCGTTAAGTAGATATTTCCTTCAAAACATAATTTCAGAATAAAAAATAAATCGGATGAATTTAAAAAATATCCGGAAATGGTGAATAGAGTATTGAAAAATGCAAGTAAATCTTTTCATTTTTAGGTCTACGGCTCCTGATTTGTAGACCTTAATTTGTTTTTTTTGAATTTTCGATATTCGCGCTATTTAATAGTTGGTTTGCGGTCGAATTTATTCGGATAAATAATACTTTTTAAAATTCCTATAAAGTTTAGAATATGGAGCTAGGAAGTGAAAATATGGCTCAATTCTTTGTTGGGTATGCCTTCCATTAAAAAGGCTTTTAAAAAACTCCAATAAGAAAAAAAAGAATTCGTAAATTTCAGATTTTATCTTGTGACATCTATCACGATTGATGCTAATACTAGTAAGGAAGCCTGTAATACTAGTAATTCAAAACTGTATGACAGAGATTTAAGATCAGAAAGCAGAACACAGATACGCTAATTCAGGTTCCCTACCAATCAATCTGGGGGGAGCCATACAAGATGCGAGAGCTTGAAAGTTTTCCTTCATCGGATAAAACTGAAGGATTTCAACCCCTCACTTCACACTCCCTGTCATACACCCGCGAAGAACTAGCTCCTAACGATGTGAATATTTTGGGATTACTCCTGTTGTTTCTATAGGCTCTGAGCATATTGGTCAACTTTTACAAGAGTGAGCCTTGCATTAATTCTCTGGTAAAAGTCTTGCGTTAAGGCTTTTTAGATGCAGGTGAGGTGCGTCTCCGCTTACTGAAAACACTTACAAACTTTTAGGGTTCAACAAGTCAATCAATCTATTAGTTAGGGAGAACGCCTGGTGCGAAGTAGTCAACAAACACCTCCTCTTGCCTCTGCAAATCTATTTAGCGCTGGGAAGCCAATTTTATTCCTTGAAACATTGAAGCGGTTGCGCTTTAGTGGCCAACTTCTATTCACGAGTTCTAAGGAAGAACAGTGGATTTTCTATCTCTACCTGGGGCAAATCATTTATGCAACTGGGGGGACTCATGCAGTCAGACGGTGGCAAAGACATTTAGAGGCTTACTGTCCCCAGATGCTAGCCCATAGCTCGCCGCGCGATTTAGCTGGAATGAAGGCTAATGGTTCTACACTTTGCTGGGAATATCAACTGTTGAGTATATGGGTAGTGCATCAAAACATCACCAATGAGCAAGCGGCGAATATGATTCGCTCGGTTGTCTCTGAGGTACTGTTCGATTTAACCCAAGCGATGCGTGTGATTCATCAAATCAACCAAGATGACTCGATATCGTCACCACTCGTCTTGATTGATATCCACGAAGCGATCGCACAAATTCAGCCGCATTTGCAAGTTTGGCGCAATTCTCGGCTTGCTAATTATTCCCCTGATATGGCTCCTATTATCAAGCAAGCCGAAGAACTCCGTAGGCGGACTTCACCGCAAGCTTATCAAACGCTGAGTACTGTCCTAGATGGGCAACACACGTTGCGTGACTTGGCAGTGCAGATGAAACAGGATTTGGGGCAAGTTACTCGTTCGCTCCTGCCCTACATTCAATTGGGTTGGGTGGAATTAACAAGCATCCCCGATTTGCCCAGTCCAATTAATACACCTATTTCTGAAGTGCCTCTTGCTTCAGCAGAACCCACTGGCCCTTTGATTGCTTGTGTGGATGACAGCCCTTTGGTTCGGCAAACGATGGAATCACTGCTGGTTGCTGCTGGGTATCAGTTTGTTGGGGTGGAGGATGCAGTGCGAGCCTTCGCCATCCTTATCGCCCGTAAACCAGAAGTGATCTTTTTAGATTTGGTGATGCCCAATGCTAATGGGTACGAGATTTGTGCCAAATTACGCAAGCTAGCTCAATTTCGCCATACCCCGATTGTGATCTTGACGGGCAATGATGGCATCGTCGATCGGGTAAGAGCCAAGCTTGTCGGCGCGTCAGATTTTCTCAGCAAACCTGTGGATGCTGGGATAGTGCTAAGCGTATTACGCAAGCACTTAGCAAAGGGTGCGATTAGTTCTTAGTCCATAGTCTCTAGTCAATAACTAATGACTAATGACCAATGACTAATGACCAACGATCAATCATTACTTTTTTCTTGTCAATCATCGAGGTAAATTCATGAGCACTGCCCTAGTTGTTGAAGATTCTGCAACCGATATGCAAATTCTGACTCGTTGTTTGCAGCAAGGCGGATTGAACGTCATGACTGCAAATAGTGGAGAAGAAGCCCTAACAAAACTGAGTACCCACAAGCCTGACATCATCATTTTAGATGTCGTATTGCCCGGTTCCAGTGGGTTTGAAATTTGTCGCGAACTCAAAAATGCAGCGGCTACCAGCAACATCCCCGTTATCATCTGCTCGACCAAAGGTGGTGAGATGGATAAGTTCTGGGGAATGAAGCAAGGAGCTGATGCTTACCTATCCAAGCCAGTCGATCAGGAAGAATTTGTACGTACTGTTAAACAACTCATCAGGAACTAAGGAGCCTTCTAGACATTATTTCTCCATTTTCTTAACTGCTGGAGTTAGTCATTAGTGAGCAATCCCTAATCAAGCGTGCCCATCCTACTAATGACTAATCTGCTAAACCCTTGATGAGGGGACTAAAGAATTAAAAAACGCCCGGTTAATTTTTTAAGTCCCTCAATCTAGAGAAAAGTAACGCACAAAACAAGGAAAACAGAACCGCCCAAACTAGCCATTAGAGGGCGGTACATGCTCCCGATACAACGCATTAATCTTCTAAATATAGAAGAAAGAATTTGAGGGTGTTTGCAGAAGGAATTACCACAAATCTGAACTCCTGAGTTCCTGAAATTCTTTTTTCATGTTTAGCTGGTTCAAACATTTCCAGCCTATGAGTAATTAGCAAAAATAAATGATCATGGATGATGAAAATCAGAGTCATTTCCCCAATTCATAATTCATAATTCATAATTCATAACTCTTCGCTCACACTCTCCCACTCATCAATGTCTGACTCATTATCTATTCAAAACTCCCTCTTACCCCCGCCCTCCCAAACCGCTTCATCAATAGCGAATCAACAGTTTTTGCGGTTTCATCTTGTGCCCGATACAACCGCCCTATTACCGATGGAACAGTTGATTGAGGTGCTAACCATTCCTACCGGGCAGATTGTGCCTATTTTTCAAATGCCACCTTGGGTGATGGGGGTCTACAAC
>JBFLZA010000440.1:0-858 GCA_040756535.1 Cyanobacteriota bacterium | reverse complement strand
GTCTGACTCCCTGGCACCAACAAGTACACAGTACTTCAGTGTATAGGGCGATTGTATTACAAACTCATTCCACAGCAGCAGCACCGAATGCTAATAACCCAGTATTAGGGTTAGTTGTTAATCGGGTAGAAGATATTGAGTGGTGCAATACTGATTTGATTCAATCCCCCCCCTCCTCCACAGTCACCCCTGAGATTGCCCCATTTTTGCGCGGATACTGGTTGAAATCGAACGGTGACATGCTGGTGGTTATGGATGGTCAAGCCATTATGGGGGCAATGCCCAAATAAACAGAATTCAGCCGTCAAAATTCAGCGAGCCGAAACTGCCTCAACCTACTGTTATGGACTTCACGACATTCATCGTTCAATTCCCAACACTGTCAACTCAAAACCCTTCACTTTTCTAATCGTCAACGAGTTAAAAACTGACTCGGACAATCTCCAAACTCTCGCATACTGCTGTCGTCATCCGTTTTTTGACTTCTAGAGTTTTCTTGCCAATCCAATAGTTCAACTCGGTCTGATTTGAATTGACCGTCACACTGCTTTAGTTTCCGCTCAAGGCAACTCATTTGCCATTAGTTCTTTATTTTTGATGAGGTTTGTTCCATGACTCAGCTTTCTCCCAAGCATTCCCAAAACAACAGCAATGGTCGTGTGGCATCGCCTAAGCCGATTCCACTAGAGGGAACCACCATAGGGACTCATTCCCCTACTATTTATACGACAGGCACAGTTGAGCCTTTTCACATCCCCAAAGCACCTCTCCAACAGCGCAAAGCGAGTCGGTGGCGCTGGACAAGTCTGCGAACCAAAACAACGGCACTGGCTATTGCTTTGGGTACCATCCCAACAC
>JBFLZA010000439.1:0-8059 GCA_040756535.1 Cyanobacteriota bacterium | reverse complement strand
ACTCTACCGAGAAGTGAATTTCTTAGCACTACGGGGTCAAAAGTCAGAAGTCTAAATTCCTCTACCCAATGCGAACTCCAAACAGCAAACTCCAAAATTCAAACCTTCTCAATTCCCAATCCCCAGTCACCAATCCCAACCATTAGGATTCACACTGAAGTAGTTGAACACAAGTGGGTGGTCATCCGCATTGCTGATAACGGTTCTGGTATAAAGGCAGATGTTCAGCCCAGAATATTCGATCCCTTTTTTACAACAAAACCAGTGGGTAAGGGGACGGGTTTAGGATTGTCGATTAGCTACCAGATTGTAGTAGACAAACACAGGGGTGAGCTTAGGTGCTGTTCAATCCCTGATCAAGGGTCAGAATTTGTCATTATGCTGCCAATGCATTTTTCCTGTTAAAGCTGTGCTGATAACGGGAGACTGTAGGGGGTTTTTCAGATCACAGTTAGGACGACTTGCGAGCAACAATCTGAAAGATATGCCAGTACTTTTCCTCTCCTATAGCGGTCTTTCCGGGATGCTCTTGTTCCTCCAACATTTCAATTTCAAAGGGTTGCAACAATACTTCTACCTGCTCACGGGTATGATGATTCATTGACGTGTAAATTGCCCATGAGTCGCGATCGCCAAATAACTGACCACAGAAACGGCCGCCACAACGTAACGAGGCAACCATTTTTTCCCATAGCTTAGGGAAATGCTCTGGTGGACAAAAGGGTAGTGCAAAGCTGGAATTAATCAAATCTACCCCCTCTGGCAAAATCACCTCTTCAAAGCGAATCACTTGAGTTTCCAGACGTTCGTGATTAATGTCAGGGCGACTTAACAAACGTGCGATCGCTTCTTGCTCTCCATCAATGCCTAAAACCCGCCACCCCCGCCGCAGTAGTTCTACCGTATCTCGACCATCTCCACAGCCAAGGTCAACAGCAAACCTTGAGCTATCTGTTAACAGCTCTGCCTCAAAACGCTCTAATGCGGCAAGAAGCGTATCTCGGGGTGGACGACCAACAACCGCATTATAATATGCCAACCAATCTTGATCAAAAACTTTATTTTCCTCTTGATAGTTTGATGATTCCCACATACATTACTCTCAGATTAATAAAATAACAGCACTATTTGTAGGGGCTAAAGCCTTGCTGTGCCCTTACCCTCTGTGTGTTCATTTAAACGGTCACCACTTGGATAGAAAGATGCACCTGCATTTGAGACTCAATTAGATGACCTTCGCCGTTTAGACTTGGCTTAACCGGAGTAAAGTTACCAGAAACCGGAGTCGCATAACTAGGTAGAGCACTGGCAACTAAAGCAACATGGCGGTCTGCTACCGCTAATCCATGGGTGGGGTCATATCCTCGCCATCCTCCACCCGGTAAGTAAACCTCCGCCCAAGCATGAAGGTGCCGATTATCCTGGTCGGGGTCGCCTTCTTGATAGCCACTTACAAACCGCGTCGCCAAACCTACAGCACGGCAAACTTCCATGAACAGAACGGCTACATCGCGACAGGAGCCACGCTTTTGTCTTAAGGTGACGCCAGCCGGCCAAGGGTCACCCGTATCGCGGATAGTCTGTTCGCAAGTTTCGTAGAGATGTTGATTGAGAGCAGTGAGGAAAGGGAGGGTTTCACCCTGAACGTCTTGATAGAGTTCTTGAGCTAATTGTGCGATCGCACAATCTGATGCCAAACCGTAAGATTGCTGATACGGTTGCAATTGGCTCAGCAGAGAACTGGGATAGTCTATGGGGAGCTTCGTTGCCCAAGATTCAGGAAGGTAGTCAAAGGGGTTGGTTTGGTAAGTTTCTACCTCTGTCGTGACTTGCAGCTTCAAATGCTCCGTTGCCTCTTGAAACCAAAGTTGTGCGATCGTATTACCATCCAAATCAGTGATTTGGGAAACTTTGAAAGGGTTCGGTTCCACCGCTAACGAGAAAGAATGGAGCTTTTGCCAACTATCACTGCGAGGTAACAACCTCAGGGTATGAAGTTGTAAAAGAACTGGCTGAGTGTAAGTGTATGTCGTTGTGTGAGAAATATGGTAGCGCACGCCGAAAATGGGTTTCAGATGGGTTATTCAGGAGTTAGTTACTTGTGTAATTTCTTGAAACCTAAGCAACAGGTTCCATTGCAAAAAATGTTGCCGATATTTTATTTCCTACTCCATTAATTTCTTCTTGTAGGTTATTCAAACATTGATGCAAACCTATCTCCATCACATCCTCAATGGTCAGATAACCAAGTTGCGAACATAAGCGACCCAAAGCCCGCTCAGCAGAATTACACCAGGTTCCCGTTGGTGTACCAGTAATTTGATGAAGGCACTGTTCTACTTGCCACAAACAAAAGTGAATCGAACGAGGGAACTGACGATCCAAAATCAAAAACTCTGCTACTCGCGTTGGCGTGATTCGATGCTGGCACTTCCGGTACATCTCATAAGCACTAGCCGATTTGAGTACCGCCATCCATTGAATCCGATCCAATGGAGTTCCCACCCACTGAGCGGATGGCAGTAAAACAAAGTACTTCACATCCAGCAGCCGTGTTGTTTTATCCGCCCGTTCCAGCAGTCTGCCCATTTGCCCAAAATGCCAACCCTCATTATGAGTCATGGTGGCATCCATCACGCCAGCAAAACGATGACTCGCCCGTTTCACCTGAGCAAAAAAATCAGGCAGCGCCGATAGTTGCTGTCCTTGCATAGCTTCCTGCACCATAAAGTAAAAGGAATTAACCTCTTCCCACATCTCTGAGGAGATAATTTCCCGAATCGAGCGAGCATTCTCACGAGCCATGTGTAAGCAGGAGAGAATTGAGTTGGGATAATTATTATCAAAGGTGAGGAACTGAATGACATTTTCAGCAGTGACTTCACCATAGTGGCTTTGGAAAACGTCTAAATCTCCTGTAGTCAATACCAAGGGTTCCCACTGCTGGTTCGTTCCCTCTGGCAAATCCAGCATTAAATTTAGATTGACATCGACAAAACGAGCCACATTCTCAGCTCGCTCAACATAGCGATTGAGCCAGTAGATAGCATCAGCAACCCGACTTAGCATAAGCAATTTTAGATTTTGGATTTTGGATTTTGGATTTTAGATGGGTGACTCTCGCTCCCTGACTCGCCAGACTCTAACCCCCTGAGCGATTGAGTACCCAAGTATCCTTGCTACCACCCCCTTGCGACGAATTGACCACCAGCGAACCCTTTGTGAGAGCCACCCTAGTCAATCCTCCTGGCTGGACATAAATCTCATCGCCTCGATGGAGAATGTAAGGTCGCAAGTCCACATGTCGTCCCTCTATGTTGTCCTCCACTAACGTTGGTACTCGTGACAGACACAAGGTGGGTTGGGCAATGTAATTCCGGGGATTAGCCAGAATCCGCTGCGCGAACTCCTCCTGTTCGGCTTTACTAGATTTAGGGCCAACCAGCATTCCATAGCCCCCCGACTCATTAGCCGCTTTAACGACCAGCTGCTCTAAGTGGCTCAAAACATATTCCCGGTCTTGATCTTGCCAACACATATACGTTGGCACATTGAGCAACAACGGCTCCTCATCTAAGTAGTAGTGAATCATCTGGGGAACATAAGCGTACACGGCCTTATCATCCGCTACTCCTGTTCCTGGGGCATTGGCCAAGGCTACCCGACCTTGGCGGTAGACCTCCATGAGTCCTGGTACGCCTAATAGAGAGTCTGGACGGAACACCAGAGGGTCTATAAAATCATCATCCACTCGGCGATAGATCACATCCACCCGGCGCAGTCCTTTGGTCGTTCGCATTTGTAAATAGCCATCGACCACCACTAAGTCTCGACCTTCAACAAGTTCCACCCCCATCTGTTGAGCTAGGAACGAATGTTCAAAATAAGCTGAGTTGTAAATCCCAGGAGTCAGTACCACAACTGTTGGGTTAGCTAAATGGGGTGGTGCCAAATTTAACAAGGTTTCCAGCAAATGACTGGGGTAGTCATCCACTGGCTGAATTGCCATGGTTTGGAACACTTGGGGAAAGGTACTCTTCATCACTCGGCGGTTCTCCAACACGTAGGAAATCCCCGAAGGCACCCGCAAGTTATCCTCTAGCACATACCACTGCCCGTCCTTGTCGCGCACCAAATCAGTACCCGTGATGTGACACCACACTCCTGCGGGTGGCTTCAACCCCATGCAAGGTTGGAGAAATCCCTTAGCGGAATAGATAACTTCTTCGGGAATCTTGCCATCTTGAAGAATGCGCTGCTCGTTGTAGATGTCAGCCAGGAATAGATTTAGGGCAGCAATTCGCTGCTTTAAACCTCTTTCTAGCCAATTCCACTCTTGGGACGAAATAATCCGAGGAATGATATCAAACGGGAAAACCCGCTCTACACCTTGGTTATCCCTGTAGACATTAAAAGTCACCCCTAGCTTAAACAGGGCAATTTGAGCTGTCTTTTGGTGTTGCAGCAATTCTTCCGGCTGCAAGCCCTGCATCCACTTAATTAACGGTGCTGCTTCCGGTCGAGGTTGCCCTAAGCCGAGGAAAAGTTCATCATAGAATTCCTCTGGATTGTAGGTTTCTAATTGCACAGTTTTTTCTCCTACACCCTATATTTTCCACAATTGGTCTAAATTCGATCCAAAACCGTAGCAAAGAATACATTTTGTTCTGTACTGCGGAAAATGGAAGAATCCTTATTTTAAATGTCAACAGTCTTAGGTAAGAATTTTTTAGCTTAAATTTCGCTTTTAAGTATATTTACTCTGAATGCCAGAATTGTCTTTCTTTTCAAGTGTGATTGGTCATGGGTCATTAGTCATGCTCGTAAAGGCATCACTAATACCTTGTCAACTCGGTTACCATCCATATCCATGACTTCAAATCGTAGATTCCGCCACTCAAAATGATCGGCAGCTGTTGGGATACGCCCTAAGTGCGTGACCACAAAACCGCCGACGGTGTGATAGTTACTCCGTTGCTCTTTGGGCAACTCCCTAATATCAAACAATTCAAAAAGCTCTTCCACGGATAACATTCCATCAAGCAACCACGAACCATCTTCTCGCTGAACGGCTGGCGGTTCTTCGAGTTGCTCAACTGTGGGGAGATCGCCAACTATTTCTTCCAAAATATCGTTGAGTGTTACCAAGCCCTGAATCACGCCATATTCATCGACAACCAAAGCAATATGAGTGCCAGATTGCTTGAATATCTCCAAAATTTTTAACCCTGGTGTACTTTCTGGGACATATAAGGGGCGTCGCAATGGGGTTGTCAGATCGAAGGGCTGATTAACGAAACAGCGAGATAGCAGATCGTTGACATGAACGATGCCAAGTACATTATCCAATTCACCCTGGCAAACTGGAAATTGAGCATGAGGATTATTAGTAATGGTTTGCCGATTTGTTTCAGCTAAGTCTTCCAAGTCAAGCCAAACAATGTCAGGACGTGGTGTCATCATGGCACTCACTCGCCGATCGCCTAACCGAAGTACTCGATTGAGCATATCCTGTTCGGCTCGCTCAAATGTTCCCGCCTCAGTCCCTTGCTCGATTAAAATTTTGATTTCTTCTTCTGTAACGGTTGGTTCGCTAGATGGGCCAATTCCCAACAATCGCAGCACCAAATCCGTCGAGTAGCTCAACAGATAAACGATAGGGGCAGCAATCTTGGCTAAAAATCCCATAGGTGACGCCACTCCGGCGGCAATGCTTTCGGGGTTGTTTAACGCCAAGCGCTTAGGGACTAGTTCCCCCACTACCAAAGACAGGTAAGTAATGATCAAAACAACGATAAAAAGAGCGATCGCATCAGCATTGGCTGCCAAAAACGGTATCCGTCTCAATTGGAGCGCCAGTTTTACCGCTAGGGTGGCTCCCCCAAAGGCACCCGCAAGCGTACCGATGAGCGTAATGCCAATTTGAACGGTAGACAAAAATTGATTCGGAGAATCTGCTAACTCTAAAGCCCTACGGGCCTTGGTATTTCCCTGATTAGCCAGTTGTTGCAGACGAACCTTCCGTGCTGAGACGACGGCCATCTCCGACATCGAAAAAATACCGTTGAAGATCATCAGCAGAAGAATGAGGAGAATTTCAAAACTAATAGAGAACATAAATTAAATAGCCACCCGCTTTTGCAGAAGTGCCCTTATCGTTTTAATATGTACATCCTTATGATCTTGCAAAGATCTCTGTTAGAGCAAAACATCTACATCGTGGTGAGACTTTTACAATGATGAAGATAGGCAGATACCAAGAGCCTGCTTTCTCATAACCTTCTCACGCATTCTGTGGACTCATGGCTTTTTCTTCGATCATTCGGGCACTGGAGCGATCGCCCCTCACTGGGGAGCTGCTTTCCAAGCTGAATCGCTCTTCCTCTTTACATCTCAATGGTGTTCCCCGCCTACCGAAGGGATTGGTAACCTCTGCTCTAGCCAAGGCTAGTGCTAAAAACCTGCTCGTAGTTTGCAGCACCTTGGAAGAAGCGAGTCGCTGGGCAGCACAACTGGAAGCGATGGGCTGGGAAACGATTCACTTTTACCCGACCTCTGAAGCCTCGCCCTATGAGCCATTTGACCCAGAATCTGAGATGACTTGGGGGCAAATGCAGGTATTGGCCGATTTGGTCATTGGTCATCAGTCATTGGTCATGGGTGAAGAACAAAGCACCAATGATGAAGATGGAAAAACAACAAACAACCAACAACGAAAAGCAAATAACAAACAACAAATCGCCATTGTTGCTACGCAAGCGGCGCTTCAACCCCACCTGCCACCCGTAGATGCGTTTAAGCCCTACTGCTTCACCCTGAAGCGAGGGATGACTGGGGATGTAGGAGCAATTGATCAGAAGTTAGCACGGCTGGGTTACGAACGAGTTCCCCTTGTGGAAACAGAAGGGCAATGGAGTCGGCGGGGTGATATTGTCGATGTATTCCCTGTCTCTGCCGAGTTACCCGTGCGGTTGGAATGGTTTGGCGATGAACTCGATCAGCTACGAGAGTTTGACCCTGCCACTCAACGTTCCCTAGATAAAATTGACCAGTTGGTGCTGACGCCTACAGATTATGGCCCGATAGTGGTCGATGCGCTGAGTGCTTCTGGATTAGAACAGGTAAAATCTTATCTCTCACCGGAGGAACAAGACGCTTTAGAAACGCGTACACGTCCAGAAGGGATGCGCCGCTTTCTGGGGATTGCCTTTGACCAACCCGCCTCCCTGTTGGATTACCTGCCGGATAATACCTTAATTGCGATTGATGAGCTGGAACAATGTCGGGCGCATGATCGCCGCGCCTACGAACACTCGGAAGAACAGCTTTCAGCAATTACGCCCTCCCTCCCCAAAATCCACCGCACCTTTGATGAGTCTCTGGCAACCGCAGAGCGGTTTAATCAGTTGCATCTTTCTGAACTGGTCATTGAAGGGTTACAGGTTGCAGGTTCAAACCCAATTTCTAATTCTATTAATCTTGCCAGTCGTCCCGTACCCGCGACACCCCACCAGTTTGCCAAGCTTGCTGAAGTGATTCGGGGTGAACGCGATCGCAATTTCTCGATTTGGCTCATCTCCGCTCAACCCAGTCGTTCTGTCTCCTTACTCCAAGAACACGACTGTCCAGCCCAGTTCGTCCCTAATCCTCGTGACTATCCAGCGATTGATAAGCTGCAAATTCAGCATACACCGATCGCGGTCAAGTATTCAGGATTAGCAGAACTAGAAGGCTTTATCCTACCCACCTACCGCATTGCGGTCATTACTGACCGCGAATTTTTTGGGCAACATACCCTGGCAAGTCCCACTTACGTGCGTAAGCGACGGCGTGCGGCATCGAAACAGGTAGACCCCAATAAGCTTCAGCAAGGGGATTATGTAGTTCACAAAAACCACGGAATTGGCAAGTTCCTCAAGCTGGAGTCCTTGAGCATCAATAACGAAACTCGCGAGTATTTGGTGATTCAGTACTCGGATGGTTTGCTCAGGGTAGCGGCTGATCAGTTGGGTGTACTATCTCGCTTTCGTGCGACTGGGGAACGTCCGCCCGAACTGAA
>JBFLZA010000438.1:0-8073 GCA_040756535.1 Cyanobacteriota bacterium | reverse complement strand
AATCGCCTCTGTAGCAAGTTGACTAGCTTCTTGCCCACCGGCATGACCTCCCATGCCGTCGGCAACAACGAAAAAACGACCATCAGGGTCGATGTAGTAGTCATCCTGGTTTACATTACGAAGTAATCCCGGATCAGTGAGACCCGTGAAGCTACATTTCATAAATTGGAAAGCTGGCGTTAAAAACTTTACGGCAGTTATAACATGCGGTCAAACCGATCGAGCCTTCTGAGCAAGCGAATTAGGGCAAATCCTGCCAAAGCTGCTAAGAGAACAACGACCAACGCCAGCCATCCATTCCCATTCACGAATAGGAGGGTAGCTGACAGGGTGAACGCACTGATGAGTAAAGTATAGTTGGTTCCCAACTGAATACTGCTAATGCGTCGCAGAATTCGGTCTGATTCAATAGACCGCACTCGCACGCGCAAGTCGCCTCGTTCTAGTTTATCAATCGTATCTTCAATGCGTCGGGGCAAGCCCAAAGCCGAACTGCTGACTTGTGCTGCTTGGCGTCCTAGTTCATTGAGGAAGCTATTACCGTTGGGAGTGTTGCCGTTTGTCATAATCTGCAATGCAAAGGGTTTTGCAACCTCCATAAAGCTGAACTCTGGATCTAAACCCTTCCCGACACCTTCTAATGTTGAGAAGGCTCGCATGACGAAGGTAAACGTTGCGGGGAAGCGAAAAGGCTGGTCGTAAGCAATTTCGTAGAGATCTTCGCTGATTTCAGCGATGGATTGGTTCTCAAACGGCTTATCCATGAAATGATCCAGCATATACTGAATCGATCGCCTTACTGGCCCCATATCATCAACCGGCGAGAGCGCACCCAGTTCAACCAGGGAAGTGACAACCCGGTCAGCGTTTTTCTCAGCAATGCCAAAGAGCGTCTCCAGCAGTTGCTCCCGCACGTTGGTCTTAATCCGCCCCATCATGCCGAAATCATAAAAGATTAGCGAGCCTTCCGGATCGACAGCAATATTGCCCGGATGCGGGTCAGCATGAAAGAACCCGTCATTGAGTAACTGCTGGAGGTAAGCTTTCGCCCCCAGACGAGCAATCAGCTTCCGATCCAAACCAGCCGCTTCTAGGGCTTCATAATGACTAATTTTAATCCCCGGAACATATTCCAGTGTCAGAGCTCTTGGTGAGGTATATCGCCAGTATACTCGCGGTACCCGTACCCAGTCATAGGTACGGAAATTGCGGCGAAAAGCATCGGCATTGCGACCTTCGTTGAGATAATCAATTTCTTCCCAGAGGATGCGGCAACACTCTTCGTAAATTCCCATCCAGTCCCGACCGCGACCCCAGTCGGGATGGCTTTGAAAGTAACGGGCAATGCCTTTGAGAATTTGTAAATCAATGGTAAACAGCTTTTTCAAACCGGGTCGCTGTACCTTGACTACCACCTCCTCACCACTATGCAGTTGGGCTTTGTGAACCTGCCCAAGGCTAGCCGCAGCCAGGGGAATGGGGTCAAAGCTGCAAAAAAGTTCTGTAACTGATTTACCTAAATCTTGCTTGATAATGGCTTCAACTTGCTCGTAGCTAAAGGCAGGCACCCGGTCTTGTAGCTTGCTAAGTTCCTCGACATACTCGCTGGGAAACAAATCGGCACGGGTGGAGAATAGCTGTCCGACTTTGATGAAGGTTGGCCCTAAATCTAGGAAGGTTTCTCGAATCCAAATCGCTTGTCTTCTACGTCTGGCGGTTCGTTTCTCATCCGTCATCCCTCCCGGATAGCTCCAGGGCTTACTATCGAGCCATAGCCTATTTACCAGCGTTAAAACGAAAGCCCAAATGTCAACAAATCGGCGATGGCGGGAGTAATTTTCCCGGTTCCATCGATACGCTTTGTCTTTGTAACCCTTATCTAGAGAGCGCTGTAAGGGCACTGTACGTTCCTTGTATGGCTTGAGGTTGACAGAGTCTTTAGAGAGAGCAGACACTCGGATTCCTAAATGAGTTTTTCAAAAAGTCTTATAAAAAAGCTAGAAATTTTTACGAACGAAAATAAGGATTGATGATTAGGTCAATCAAATTCTCTCCTTCAATTAGAAATCAAAATGAGTTTCCCGATCAGACCGACTGATTCCGATAGAGTTTTAATTCAGCACGCAATCGTGCGATTTCGGCTCGAAGGTCGTCAATTGTCGCTTGCAAGTCACCGGACTGGGAACCGAATGAGCCGGTAGGGGAGGTAGTACGTCCGCCCATAGCCGTATCGAGTTCACGCTCGGCTCTTTCCATAACTTGCTCGGTAAATTGCCGCAGTCGTTCGCGTTGCTCGGCATCAAATTTGCCAAGTTCGCTTAAGGCATTGGTTAGAGTGTCTTCTAACTGTTCGCCAAGAGCTTGGGACAAAGCTCTGCCGACAAAAAAGGCATGAATGACAGAATTATTCATGAAAAAAAATCTTTAGCATCCGCAACAAATTATAACGTGTTTATCAGGATTGGCGCTGGGACTGGGTTGAAGGTTAGAGGGTTGTTAGCGCCGCAGGGCGTAGCCCAGGTTGAAGGTTAGTACAGATGTTCCGGCGGAACGTCTGTACAAGGTTGAAGGTTTTAGAGGGTTAGAGAGTTTAAACTTTCAACCTGCTTTCCTTTCACCCCCTTCTCAAAGTCGGCGTTCAGAGCCCGGCCAATTGCTTCTGGGGGGGAAGGATTGTTCAGTGTGAAAGAACGTCGAACCGGGCACTTGAGGCCCGTTCAGCCGCAGCGCAAAGCCAAATCCTAATCCTGCTGAAGCGGCAATAGCACCTGTCATCAGCAGGGCTTGCAGGAGTGAGCCTGTTTGGATTTTTATGGGTGTTGAGGTCATGTCTCTAGAAGGGTCCTGAGATTGGGCTTGTTTAACTACACGCCGAATCGTTGACGGTTGAGAGATTGGATTGTTCTGGGGCGTCTGCGAGGGGGATGTTGTGCTATTTATCGCACCCGACTTGACTTTGTTCTTGATGGACTTGGGGCGAGGTGATGCTTTTTTGCCCGTTTTAAATTGAGCAACTAAGCACTCTTGCAATGAAGGTTGAGGGGTTTGGGGTTTCTCCGGTTTGGGAAGTAGGGAAAGCCAAGCTTCTACTGATTGAGGACGTTTTCGGGGCGTAATTTCCAAACCTCGTCCCAACGCCTGTTTTACGGCTGGGCTAATCTGAGGTGTGATCTGTACAGACTCTGGGGAAAAAAGGTGAGCGTCCTTGTCCCCTGAGAGCGTTTGGCGAACGGGTGCTGGTAACGGTGGATTCTTGTAGAGTAAACAGTAGAGTGTTGCCGCCAAACCATAGATATCTGTTGCTGGGGTACGCTTTGCCTCAAAGACATACTGTTCCAATGGTGCATACCCAGCCGAGAAAAGATTGGCTTGGGTTTGCATCATTCCAGCCGAAAACTCACTCGCAATACCAAACTCAGTAAGTACGATGTTGTCTGTGTTTTGACGCCGAATGATGTTGTGAGGTTTGACATCCCGGTGTAGCAATCCTGCCTTGTGAATGGCACTTAGGGCGTTACCAATTTGACGAACATAGTTAATGGCTTTTGCTTGAGACAGAGCATTGGTTTGAATGAACTCAGCGAGAGTCTGCCCCGGTACGTATTCCATCACCAGATAGGGGTATCCGGCTTCTTCAAAAGAGTCAAGTACCTGAACAAGATTGGAGTGCTTGCAAGTCTTTAAACGCTCGGCTAGCTCTAAAAATTGCTGCTTGAATTGCTCAAAATCAGAATGTCGGCGCAGGCTTTCCGAGAGAGTTCTGAGGACGACTGTTTGACCCGACTGAGTGTCGATTGCCTGGTAGGTGACACTCAAGGCTCCTTTGCCCAGGCGGGTGTTGAGAACGTACTTGCCATAGTTTAAGGCGGTTCCCGCCGTCAAATTCATAAAAATTCACTCCCCGTTTTCCCACTTTATGCTATAGCTTAAGGGCTGAAGGTTAGAAAGTTAAAACGTATAACTTTCAACTGACTTTCCTGTCAACGCTTAAAGGGGTAATGCTCTGCCAAAAACGCGATCGCATCAGATTTATCCTGAATTACTCCATCCAGAGTTGCAGCTAAAATAGCGTCCAATATTTCTCGGTATTGTGGGCCTGGCTTATAGCCCAGTTGCTTTAGATCGTTGCCATTTATCGAAGGCTGTACCTCTGCCCATGTGGTGAAATACTTCCAAATGGTGCGTCTGATCGCTCTTGGACTATGAATAGCAATCAACGCTAAAGTCGGTAACTTATACTGGCGCAGCAACTGGACGATTTCACTTTTACGGTTGAACTTCGGTAGTGACTCTACCACGTTCGCTTGGGCTTGGGCTAGTTGCTCTAAGCGATCGATACTGTCTTGTGGCAGTTGCAGATTGGTTGCTACTTTACCGCGTTCTTCTGAAGCTAAGTGGGCAATTAAAACTTCCAATCGCATCTGCCAATGTTCTAAGCGTTTATCGGGATCGAAGCGTCGCAACCAGCGATCAACTAGACGGACTTGCCACCCCAGTGTTTCATCTAAATTGAGGTGGGGATGGATGCAGCGCAGTGCCCCTAATGATGCCAACAATTGCAAGGCTCTTTCCCAATAGGGAGCCTGTAAAATGTGCTTGAGTTCAGCTTTGAGTCGCGTTTGTAGAGCTGGAGCTTTGCTATTTTGCGAGAGCGAACGGTCATAAACTCCACTTTCTAGGGCGTAGCGGATATACGCTTCGGTTTGAGTTTCTATTTCAAAGCCCAAGCGCACCGCAAACCGTACAGCCCGATAAATCCGGGTGGGGTCTTCAATAAAACTATTAGCGTGTAAGACCCGAATTTGTTGCGACTGTAGATCGAGCAAGCCTCCAAAGAAGTCTAATAGGGGTAACTCCCCAGTCCGGGAAGCCGTCAGACGCACAGCCATCGCGTTGATCGTAAAATCTCGCCGATAAAGGTCTTGACGAACCGAGCTGGCTTCTACTTCGGGATTCGCTGCTGGGTAGGGATAGAACTCCGTTCGGGCCGTGGCAATATCCACCCATAAGGAGTCCAAGACTGGGTCGTTGTGCCATAACAAGGCAGCGGTTTGAAAGGCTCCATGAATGTCTAGGCGGGCGTTTGGGTAGATGTTTTGCAGTGCCTGGGCAAGAGTTACCCCTGCACCTACATCCGCTGAACGATGAAAGCCATCGACTACCAAATCAATATCCTTTAACAGCAGAGGTTCAGCGGGGTCAGCTAGCAATAAATCTCGGACAGCTCCCCCTACTAAGTAAAGGTGCCAGCCTCGCTCTTGCGCCTCCTGAGCGGCTTTGGTGAGGAGTTCCCACAACGGGGGGGCAAGGCGTTCTCGTAGATTGGGAATGATGGATTGAGGATTAGGCAGTGGGAGAAGACAAGTCTTTTCCCCTGTTCTGAGTCCCCATTCTTCAGTCCCCTTGCCTTGGTGCAGTTGCCGTAGGACATCTGTGCGGGTCACAATTCCGACTAACTCCCCGTTCTCTAGCACGGGCAAGCGCCCTATATCGTAAGTCACCATCAGTGACTCAATCTCTGGCAGGGAGGTTTGGGGTGTAATCGTCTTAACATTGCGGGTCATGTAGCCTTTGACTGGCGCGTGACCAAAACCGTGGTGCAGTGCTAAATCCAAGTCTCGCCGTGAGACGACTCCAGCTAGCTGGTCGTTCTCGTCCACGACTGAGAGCCCTGAATGACCATAGCGCAACAAAATTCTTTGGGCCTCGCTAATTGTTGTCTCAGGACGAATCGTGCGTACTGGCGACGACATCAGCTCTCGTGCGGTTAGAGGCTCCTGAATTTGGCTTTTAAGCTGATTAACGAGTTGTTCTAAAATTGCCAAGGCATTAACGTCTCGGATTCTTACCGAAGCCGCTTGAGAATGTCCACCGCCGCCTAAGGGTTGGAACAACTCATTCAAATTGGTTCCCTCAATTCGCGATCGCCCAATCAGAATGAGACGTGATGAGATGATGTTCTCTTCCTGTTTCTTTCTTCCCTTTTCTGCCTCATCTTCCCGTCCCGGATACTCGGCTGCTAGTAGCAGAGCATCGCTTTCTGTCAGTTCTAGTAGTCGGGATGCCAAGCCTGATAACCCAGGCACAAAATCCTTGGTTTTGAGGAGTACCCAAGAAATCATGTAGCCTAAGTAGTCTTGTGATTTTAAATTATCTAAGGCTTGTGTCAACAAGGCTTGGAGTTGAGGAGATAATCCTGGATCGACGTATTCAGCAATTTGCCTGACACTCGCTCCTTGGGACATCAACCAGGCTAAAGCAGCGGCATCTCGTGGTGTGGTCTGGTCATAGGTCAAAGAACCCGTATCGACGTGAATACCGAGTGCCAACACGGTTGCCTCAGCGGTTGTCAGCAGGATTGAGGTTTGCTGTAACTGCTCGACAATTAGGGTTGTCGTGGCTCCCACTGGCTGAATATAAGTTTTTGTGGCAGGAATATCGGACTGGCTATCCCAGTGATGGTCGTAGACTTCAATGGAGGTCAAATGAGGCAGATCTAACCACTCTGCTGCTTTCCCTAAGCGATCGCGCGATGCAGTGTCTACTACAACCAGAGACTGAATGTGTTCGGGGTTGACAGAGCGGCGTTCAATTAACGCGTACTCATCCCGATGCAGAGCCAAAAAATCCCGAACCGCTGGGTGAGCGCCGCCAGATAGAACTAACTTGGCTCCAGGCTTTAGGCGTGTCAACCCCACTGCTGCTCCAAGTGCATCAAAATCGGTTGTTGTATGACACAAAATCAAATCCATAAGGGATAAGGAAGAGGTTCATCTCTACTAGGCTAGGCGACAACGGTGTAATGCTTCAGCCTGCTTTTGACTTTTCTGGGTATGAGATGTCATGTGCGATCGCATACGAACATTGCGGTGAAAATCCTTCTTCCCCTGTGAAGGAGTTCCCTGTTCTCTGTTCCCTATTTTCACTACAGGGCTTTAACCTCCGGGCAATTTCAGCAAAAGCGGGTCAATTTTTGGTAGCTTAATTTACATAGGATCGAATCATTCAGGCTAGGGCTTAAGTCGTGGGATAAATTTCCGCCCTCTTGCATAGGGCGTCCAGTACAATTGTTTGTGGTGAACAAATCCCATCGGTCTATAGAGAGTGCAAACTGTAAGGGTTTGTGCTGACAGGTAGAACGCGGTGTTTGGCACTCCGCTGGGGTTGAAACCGACTCGGTTCTGAATACTTTCAGCGTCGTTCCCTTCCGAACGCAAGCAAGAAAGGTTTTACAGGGAGAAAGTGACGCTTTAAAGCGTTGGAGTGTCAAAAAAGGATTTAATAATATCAGTCAAGATTAGGGCTGAATCATTTATATCTAGTCCATCAGTGTTTTGGGAGAAAAAAAGGAAATGTCTATCATATTTCAATTTGCGCTTACTGCTCTGGTTGTCTTGTCATTCGTGATGGTTGTCGGTGTTCCCGTCGCTTACGCTACTCCCCAGAACTGGAACCAATCCAAAGGGTTGATTTTCTTGGGTTCTGGCATCTGGGTAGCGCTTGTCGTTCTAGTTGGCATATTGAACTTTTTGGTGGTGTAGAAATCAGAACAAATTGCACCTAAATTCTTAATATTTAATGATTTCAGGCAACAGCCATGGCAGTTTTCGAGGGAACTTTTACTTCAACTTCATCCCTGAAGTTTGCGATCATCATCGGTCGCTTCAATGACTTGGTGACAGGCAAACTTTTAGCTGGATGTCAAGATTGCCTAAAACGCCACGGTGTTGATCCAAATCCCCATGGCACTCAAGTGGACTATATTTGGGTGCCCGGTAGTTTTGAGATTCCCCTGATGGCTCGTCAAGTAGCACTCACTCATCGCTATGATGCTGTGATTTGCATCGGCGCAGTCATCCGGGGCCAAACCCCTCATTTTGATTACGTCTGTAGTGAAGTGGCGAAGGGGATTGCTGCGGCGGGTTTTGAAACGGGAGTACCGGTCATCTTTGGGATTGTGACAGCAGATACGATGCAGCAAGCCCTAGAACGGGCGGGGATCAAGAGCAATAAGGGCTGGGATTATGCTCTCAATGCCTTGGAGATGGCAAGTGTCATGCAGCAGTTCCAGGG
>JBFLZA010000437.1:0-8078 GCA_040756535.1 Cyanobacteriota bacterium | reverse complement strand
TTCGTTTTCAGATAATTGAAGCTCCGGCTGAGCCGCTTCGCTAACGCTACCCTTGGTAATCTGCACCTTACTGCGTTGTGGCATTACCTGAGTAACTTTAGCTTCCCCAAGAGCGTTGGAGAGTTGGCGTAACTGTTCTGGAGTACTTCCGGCTGGAAAGATTGCTAAAAAGGTATCTCCCGTTGCGGGTTTAGGAATACCGTGCAGCACTCCACCATCAATTACCCAACTATTGTCATTCTTACTACGGCTTAACGTGAAGTAGAAGGGGCGTTCGGGAATTGCACCCCCCAAGAACGGTTGGTTTAACTCTTCCGGGTCAATTGCTTCAACTTGAGGCGACTGCTCTCTGACTTTACCGCTCACCAGAGCATTAAGATTTCTAGCTAAATCTCGATAGCTTATGCTGCCATTTGTTCGCTGTAGAGTTTGCAGGAGGAAATAGGAAAAAGCACCTCTATGTTGACCATCTTCTCCCTTATATTCCTTTGCCAGCTCATAATCTCGACAGGCAGAGAACATAACATGCTTTCCCTTAGGCAGCACTATACCAGTCGTCTTCCTCTCAAGGTCACGAGAAGAGGTTAATAGTTCATCTAATGCCGTTTTCTCTTCAGTAAAAATAAAGCTGCTCAAAGAGCGATCGCGAGAATCCACAGGACCGCGACGCACAGTTACATCTGAAGCTAAATCTCTCGTTCCAGTACCCGAATGACAGCAGTCTAAAATAATCAAAACATGGGGGTTCTTCTTAGCAACTTTTGAAATTAGGTATCCTAGTTCCTTATCAGCTAGATCTCGACCATCTGGTGTACGGCTATCATGGCAAACTAAAGTTTCATCTAAATGGTCTGGTTCTAAATCCCAAAATTCTTCGGGTGCCTTCTCTTGAGCGCCATGACCTGAATAGTAAAAGAACACGACATCTTCACTGTCAGCGTTGCCTAGGTGCTGTTGAAAGCCCTTGATAATTCCCTGACGAGTCGCCTGCTCGTTCGTCAGTACCCAAGGCAGATCATCCGGTTCTACCAGGTTCCATTCACCCTCCTTAGTCCGCTCCCGAAGATATTCTTCTATAGCCCTGATATCATTAACGCAACCTTTTAGTGGTGGTACTGGGGGAACTGAAGCCGGAGCGTATTCATCGATACCAACCAGCAGTGCATAGATGTTCTTAGCCATATTTACCCCACTTCGTCAGTTTTCTTATAAACTACTGATACATTTTTTCCTAAATCCCTGTTACAGATAATAGAAATGCTATTAGGCTCCGTGAAGGTGAGTACATAACAAAACCTGATAGTCTTTTTCCTCAGTCACCCCTCAACACTTTCAAGATAGGCACTGTCTCTGTTCACTACTATAAAACTCAACAATTACGAGTCCTACCAATAATTAGAGGTAATCGCAAGAATTTATAGTAGTCTCTTACACCGACAGTGCCTCTAGCTCAATTTACAACCCTAGTTCTATACGGGTTGCTGGCCCAACAACACCATCCGCTGTCAAACCCTTCTGTTGTTGGAACTGCTTGACGGCTTCATCGGTACCGGAACCAAACACGCCATCGGCTGTAACACTAATGTTCGCCTTAACTAAGGCTTCTTGAACTTGGCGGACATCGTCACCCTGCATATAGGGTTCGCTCAGACGCAGTGTCCTCTTTGTCAGTCTCGAAGCGGTTTCAACCGTGCTTACGCCAAAGCCTGCTAGGGGTGATTTATTGAGTCGGGATAGAGTAGCCTGACCACAGTCACCATCTTCTGCAATACGATCATTGGGGTTGTACCGATTCCACAACCGTTGGAAAGCCTTAACAGCAATATTGCTAATATCTGATCTTCCCCCTCCTTTATAGTCAAAGTGGGGAGGGTCCCCCCGAAGTGGTCGCCAACCCTGCTTTATGAAGAAAGGTTCCCAACCGCGTGGGTCATCGACATCTAAGGCCAGACCATCCTCATGATTGCTGGTACTTGGACGAGCAGCTATAGAAATACCACACTGTCTATTTCTGTATTGGTTGTACAGCATGAGTTGCTGAGGGAGGGTGCGGTAAGCCGAGTTGATCACTAGCGTTTGACCGCGATCGCTAATGACGCGAGCCAGCGCCTCTTTCGCCTTACGCTGAAGGAATGGGTTAACGGCTGCACTCTTATTTCGCACGTTTAGGTCAGTAAAGCTCACTAGGCAATTGGCTTCTATACTGTTCATCTCCTCAATGATCTGCTTAGAAAGCCCGCTAACCACAGCGGTTGAGCAGCCAGGTGCCTGCTCAACTTTAGTTCCGAGACTGCGAGTTGCCTCATCAAGCGCTCGACTCACCTCTTCTGGGTCATTATTAATCTCGTTTATCTCTCCACAAGGCTCAATAATGCTCTTGTCTTCAGTTTCTTCATTACTGTTTTCGTTCGTGACTTTTTCTTCGCTCATTGCTTCTCCAAGATATTTAGTAGGGGAAACTTTCGTATCTGACAACCAGAATTTGTATTGTCTTATACAAATTATTGATGAACTCTCTTTGCCCTATACGTTCTGCGGCTAGAGCTTCATTAACACGGAACAAGCATCCATCCAAAAAGACTCTCTAGCTGGGATTTTGCGTCACTCGGTGAGAAATAAGACTCTTCTATCAATCATGTTCATTGCTGTCTGGTTGTTATTGTTAGCCTCAATAATGTTTGTCAGTTGAACACTGAAGCCTCCATCAGCAGGAATTTCTAAGGCTTCCTGTAAAAAATTAATTACTCTACCTACGCCAAACATTACTGTTCTATCAAATGCACTACAGCTAGAGGTAATACCATCAACTCAGACTGACTAGGCTGTCAAAACATCTCGTTGTAAATTTTATATACTTCATCATTCGGTACTTTTCTCACCCTTTGAGGAAGAAATTATTTTTGGATTTTATAAAAGTTTTAGCAAAAACATTGAAGAGCGATACAAAACGTTACATTGCTAGCTATACTAAGTTTGAAAAACCTAAATCAGTCAATTTAATACTTAATATTATTGCCTGAACCAATGAAATTTACTATTATTTTAATAGGTACAAGATTATGAATAATGAAATTTATTTAATAATTTAATAGTATATTTTATCCCTGCGTAGAAATAGATACAAGCGGCAAAATCAGGGGAACTATCAAATTTACCTAAATTTGTATGGGAATCTCATTAACGTTTTTACTAATTGGTTTGTGAAAGTTTAAGTGGATCTTGAAAAACTCTTATAACAATTTACCTCTCTAACGTAATCGAGAAATATCCCAAAAATATTCAATTAAGATACAAAACTTTACATAATTAGATATAATCTTCCTATCTGAAAACTTTTAGTTAACATTGGGTTAATTTAGTCATCCAATGGATATAGCTGATCTCTTGACATATACATGCCTGAAGATAGCGAGGTTTATCAAGTTAGCTTTTGCCCCCATCGCTGAGGGATTTCTATAAATTGCAATATCAAATAAGCGATTAAAGTTTTATAAATTTGTATAGCGATTCCGTCGGCATTTTTGGTAATCAGTTTATCGAGTTTCAAGTGCATCTTCAAAAATTTCCATAACAACTCAATCTCCCAACGGCATCGGTAAATGTCCATTACCTCTTCGTTAGTGACAGCCAGTTCCCTTCCGGCGGCAAATTTGTAACCAACCGATGCGTAAGCATTTTCTATTTGCCAGCTTTACAGATATGTGCCGTCATTGTTCGACTCTTTAGGATCTTTCACTTGGGGTGAATGAAGAAAATCCGTTTCTACATCGTCATACACTCTTTTCCCGACTGGAGATCGCATTTCAGGCAGTAGTTCAGGAGTCTGGCTCGCTCAAACGAGAACCCTCGATTGGACTTGAGAGAGGATTTTCCTTCAAGTCGTCATACATACATTATTCTTGTGCGCTCACAGCCAGAGGCATTGACACCCGATGCAGCTACCGAGAGGCTACCGCATTGCCGTCCAATCTCCTGAAGGGATAAAAGCTGCCCAATAGAAAGGATGCTGGTACTGTGGGTTCTGGAGCATTTCTAGTTGGGTTTGACGCAGAGCTTGAGAGCGATCAACATTAGCCATTAAGCGCTTGTAATAGCTCGCCATCAGGTCTTTGGTGCCAAAATCATCGACTTTCCATAGGCTGATTAGCTGACTTTCGGCACCTGCAACAGCCAAGGCGCGACGCAAGCCATAAACGCCGTCCCCGTTGGCAACATCTCCCAATCCGGTTTCACAGGCTGAGAGTACCACTAACTTCGTACCTGATAGGTTCAGTCCGGCAGCTTCCAAAGCAGTTAGCACTCCATCTTCACTGCCACTTTGACGGGGGTTGAACCCGGCTAGAGCAATTCCTGAACGCAGCAGAGGGTTCTCGGTGTTGCCAGTGGTAGAAGGGGAGCTGTTGCCAGAAATGGGGACGATTTCAATGGCGGCACGGTCTTGAACCAATGAGCGGGAGAAATCGGGCGGTGCAACGAGGGGAACGTCATTGAAGAAGAAGCCGTGAGTCGCAATATGCAGAATTTTAGGACTTTGGAGTTGCTTGAGGGCATTTTCAGTAGCCTTTGAGCCGGTCAGCAGGGTAGCTCCTGGTAGCATGGGAGCAATCGCTTCGGCTTCAGCGGCAGTTCCGGGTAAGGGACCGAACTGGAGTTGGGCGAGGTCTGTAGAGCGTTGGTTATTCGTGCTGCGAGTTGTGGCAACCGGCACGGACGGGTTGCCAGGTTTGTCATAGTCAGGATTAGCAATCAGCACGGATGCGGAGCTGCTTTGGGTAGGATTTTGCAGCCGTAACAGGTCACGTCCGGAACTCAGGTAGGTGATGGAGTAGTTTTCGACGAGATAGCGATTATTTTCATCAACCAAGGCGGCGAAGGGAATCAGGTTCAGTTGGCTATCCGGGGAAAGCAGCACGGTTCGGCTGTTGCCCAGAAGCTTACGAACCGGCTGCATGAGGAGTTCATCCAGCGTCCGGGCGACTGGCTTGACATTAGAGGAAAGGGTAGAGCGCAGGGCTTTGCGGAAGTCTTCAACCGCTTGGTTGATGGGTTCAGCTTCGCCTAAGTCTACCCATTTGGGTTCGCCCGTGGAGTGCAGGACGTAGGCGACATAGTGGGGAGTACCCCGATATTCATCGGGTTTTGTAGCTTTGGGGTTGAAGGGTTGGTACAACATCAGTTCTACCAAGGCGGCATCGGCGGGTATAAGCTGCTGCACAGCTTCAATCGTGACGGGTTGAGATTCGGTGCGGAATTCGGCACTGCGTGTCGAGAGAATACCTTCGAGTTGGTCGGCTTGGGCTTTGAGGGTGGCAACTTGCTGGCGGTATTGGTCGGGTGGGAGATTACCCGTTCCCTTAAACAGCAGTGCCGCCAGTTGGGAGCGAGTAGCAGCCAGTTCGTTGAGTAATTTCTGGTCTTCGGGTTTGAGGTTTTGACGCAAGGTTTGCAGGCTGTCGGTGAGAGCATCGAGGACGATGCCTTTGCGTTGGAGGACGGTAGTCAGGGCGAGACGGGCAGCTTCAGGGTTGTTAGGTGCGTCCTGGACGTGCAGGGAGACAGTCCTGTTGGTGGTATAGAGGGTGGCAATGTAGTCGCGTTTCTGGGCAGAGGAGCCAGTGGTGAAGATGAGGGCAAGGTTGCGTTCTTCGATATTGGTGCTACGAGTCTGGAATTCAAGAGCACGGGCGATGTTTCCCTGTGTCCGATACAGCAATGCCAGACCACCGAGACTTTGTGCAACAGCGGGATGCTCTTTTCCCAGCACTTTCTCGGCGATTGCCAAGGCGCGTTGGTACAGTGGTTCGGCAGAGCTGTAGTTTCCCTGTGCCCAGTACAGATATGCCAGATCACCGAGACTAGAAGCAACAGCGAGATGCTCTTTTCCCAGCACCTTCTCGCGGATTGCTAAGGCGCGTTGGATTAGAGGCTCAGCTTGGCTGTAGTTTCCCTGTGCCACGTACAGCAATGCCAGATTACCGAGACTGTCTGCAACAAGAAAATGCTCTTTTCCCAGCACCTTCTCAGTGATTGCCAAGGCGCGTTGGATTAGAGGCTCAGCTTGGCTGTAGTTTCCCTGTGTCCGATACAGCAATGCCAGACCACCGAGACTTTGTGCAACAAGGGGATGCTCTTTTCCCAGCACCTTCTCGCGGATTGCTAAGGCGCGTTGGTACAGGGGTTCGGCAGAGCTGTAGTTCCCCAATTCCACGTACAGCACTGCCAGATTACCGAGACTGTCTGCGACAAGAAAATGCTCTTTTCCCAGCACCTTCTCAGAGATTGCCAAGGCGCGTTGGTACAGGGGTTCGGCAGAGCTGTAGTTTCCCTGTATCTGGTAAAGCTGTGCCAGACCACCGAGACTTTGTGCAACAAGGGGATGCTCTTTTCCCAGCACCTTCTCGCGGATTGCTAAGGCGCGTTGGTACAGGGGTTCGGCAGAGCTGTAGTTTCCCTGTGCCACGTACAGCAATGCCAGACCACCGAGACTTTGTGCGACAAGGGGATGCTCTTTTCCCAGCACCTTCTCGCGGATTGCTAAGGCGCGTTGGTACAGGGGTTCGGCAGAGCTGTAGTTTTCCTGTGTCTGGTACAGCTCTGCCAGATTGTTGAGACTAGTAGCAACATCGGGATGCTCTTTTCCCAGCACCTTCTCGCGGATTGCCAAGGAGCGTTGGTACAGGGGTTCGGCAGAGCTGTAGTTTCCCTGTATCTGGTACAGCTCTGCCAGATTGTTGAGACTTTGTGCTACAGCGGGATGCTCTTTTCCCAGCACCTTCTCGTAGATTGCTAAGGCGCGTTGGTACAGGGGTTCGGCAGAGCTGTAGTTTCCCTGTATCTGGTACAGCTCTGCCAGATTGTTGAGACTAGTAGCAACAAGGGGATGCTCTTTTCCCAGCACCTTCTCGCAGATTGCTAAGGAGCGTTGGTATAGAGATTCGGCTTGGCTGTAGTTCCCCAATTTCAAGTACAGCGTTGCCAGACCGTTGAGACTAGTAACAACAAGGGGATGCTCTTTTCCCAGCACCTTCTCGTAGATTGCTAAGGCGCGTTCTACCAAAGGAATGGCAGCAGCGTACTGACCTTGACTGTAAAGCTGAACTGCCTGTTGATTCAGCAACCGATTAGCTTCCTCCAATTCGGCTGACTGTTGAGCTGACTGGGGAGGATTCGCTTGTCCTATCACTGGCGCTGGCAAGGGTGCTACTAACCCCATGACTCCGATGAGTGTAACAACAGCCCACGGTAGTTTTCTCCTGACTCCTGCTTTTGCCCTCATCATGTCTATTACCCTGAGTTTGTTGTCCTTATTCTCTATCTGTGAGAGAAATCAACGGTTTTCGGTACGATGGCTGGCTTTCTAAAATTTCTGAGAAAAGCCGACTCGAATCTCTGCGACCAGTTCAAATCAAACTGCGTGAGTTAAGAAAAATGGTGAAAGACCAACTCTCTCTCATTGAAGAAGTTCAAGCTGAGTCATGGTGGACTGACATAACACCTTGGATGATTGACTATCTATGGGTTTACCTGCGTGACTTGGTGAAGTTCAGCGATCGCAAAGAGCAGCTCATGTTTACACCGACTTCCTGGATACGTTAGGAGAGATTCGCGAGGTTAACGTCCCCCATCAACAGACGGGCCTTAGTCCATACCAATACCGGAAGAAAGTCGAGGCTTATATTCAGGGTAATGAAAACCATCTGGCGATCGCCAAGCTCAAGCGAAATGCACCTCTAACCCCATCCGATTTAGAGTCTTTGGAGCAGATGCTTTTTGGCGCACAGGAGATTGAAAGTCGCGAACGTTTTGAGGAAGTCTATGGCAAAGACGTGAGCCTTAAGCTTTTTATTCGCAAGCTTGTAGGGTTGGCTCGCAACGAAGCGAAGCAGGCTTTCACAACGTGCCTAAAGGGGGGCAACTTCAGCATGAGCCTCCCTTCCCCGACTCGCATCCAGAAGGCTTAGATGGGATGTTCGCAGACAACGACGCCGACCAAATTATCTCGCTCGTGCGCTCCTTTAACGAAACTGTGGAGGCAGAATTTGGGGTAGCGTGACAGCGACTTGTGACATTGAAAGGGC
>JBFLZA010000436.1:0-8093 GCA_040756535.1 Cyanobacteriota bacterium | reverse complement strand
CCGAGCTCCAGGCTTTTTTAGCGACTTTAGCAAGGGACAAAGCTGACTTAGAAATTTTATTGGAAACAACAACACAACACGGCGATACGGTAGAAGCGTTATTGTTCGACAGGGCAGAGGAGGTGGTAGTCAAAAGCGAACAAAGGCTGGCTCAATTTTTGGAAGCTGTGCCAGTGGGGGTATTTGTCGTTGATGCTACCGGGAAACCCTACTACGCCAATCGTGCTGCCAAACAAATTTTGTGTCAAACGGCTACAGGAGAAAGTACTGTCCTCGAATGGCCTCAGATGTGCCCCGCTTATCTATCTCAAACGGATTGCCTTTACCCCTGCCATTGCCATCCGTTGGTACGAGCACTGAGAGGCGAAAGTGGAACGATTGATGATTTGGAGATTCGCCACCAAGACAGGGTGATTCCCCTAGAAGTGTGGATAACTCCGATTTTTGATGAAAAGGGCAAAGTGATCTACGCGATTGCCGCCTTTCAAGATATTACCGATCGCAAAAAAGCTGAATCTGAACGCCGTCAGTTCACTCAGGAACTGTTTCAACTCAACGAGGCGTTATCTCGCTTTGTGCCCCGTCAATTCTTACAGTTTTTAGACAAAAAAAGTATTGTTGATGTCCAATTAGGCGATCATGTCCAAAAGGAGATGTCGGTATTATTCGCAGATATTCGCGACTTTACGACTCTCTCTGAGACAATGACCCCAGAACAAAATTTCCAATTTATCAATGCTTATCTCAGGCGCATGGAACCTGCGATCGTGGAAAATCAGGGATTTATTGATAAATACGTTGGGGATGGCATTATGGCTCTGTTTAGTCAGGGAGCCGATAACGCCCTCAAAGCCGCAATTTCCATGCTGCAACGACTTACGCAATACAATCAAGAGCGCAGTAGCGATGGCTACGAACCCATTCAAATTGGTATTGGTATCAATACCGGTTTATTAATGCTAGGCACAGTGGGCGGCTACTCCCGGATGGACAGTACTGTAATTAGCGATACGGTCAACTTAGCCTCTCGCATTGAAGGATTGACTAAAGAATATGCGGTGTCTTTGTTAATTTCTCACTATACATTTTCCCAATTAGAAAATGCCAATGACTATGCCTTTCGTCTGATTGACCGAGTTAAAGTGAAAGGAAAATCAGCAGCGGTAAGTGTGTATGAAGTCTTTGATGCCGATTCGCCCAAACTCCGAGACCGTAAACTAGCCACGAAAACCGCCTTTGAAGAAGCCTTGTTGCTCTATCATCTACATTCGTTTGGTGAGGCCGCTCAACTGTTTGAAGATTGTCTGCGTCTAAACCCAGAGGATACAGTCGCTCAAATTTATCTCAGGCGATGCCAGAATCTAGACAAGACGTTGCGGATGAAAGGCTCTATGTCTTGAAAATGCGTGAGTAACTGTTGACTTTTGGCTCTCCCAGTTGCCAATTACGCTGTCGAGCCATTGCCGCTCCCCCATCCCTTTCCTATCGTTTGCCTGAGTGAGCTGGATAATAGTACTATTATAGATTGTGCCCTTATTCAACTTCACCCATGCCGAAACTAAAAACCCGCAGAGCAGCAGCTAAACGTTTTAGAACTACTGGTAGTGGCAAAATTGTACGGCGCAAAGCCTTTAAAAACCACTTGCTAGAACACAAAAGCACTGCACGGAAACGCACTCTTTCTAAATTGGTCATAGTTAACGAACGCGACGCTGAAAACGTGCGTTTGATGGTGCCCTATTTGTAGAGATCTGACAGATTGGCGATCAACGAGTTTTCTGCTTGGGAAAGCTCATGTGAATTGCCGAGTCTGTCCTTGAATATCTAAAACGATCAACCACTCATATCTAACAACTAACCATGACACGGGTAAAACGCGGTAACGTCGCTCGCAAACGACGCAAAAAAATTCTCAAACTCGCTAAAGGGTTCCGGGGTTCACATTCCAAACTCTTTCGCGCTGCAAATCAAAAGGTGATGAAGGCGTTACGGAACGCCTATCGCGATCGCAAAAAACGCAAGCGTGATTTTCGTCGCCTGTGGATTACTCGCATTAACGCCGCAGCGCGGATTAATGGCACAAGCTACAGTCAGCTAATCGGCCAAATGAAAAAAGCCAACATCCAACTGAACCGCAAGATGTTAGCTCAATTAGCCGTACTTGACCCCAACAGCTTTACTAAAGTGGTGGAATTAGCCAACAACCAAGCTGGAAAATAAGGGATTTGGTAATGGGTAAGGGGTAATGGGTAATTATCGCGAGGTATACTCTTCCCCTCCTTGCCATTTCCTCCTCTCCTGTCACAAAGATGCCGAATGGGGATGAATCGCAAGTTCTTCAGCTTCAGTTTAGTCATTGGATTGATGGCGGTGTCTGTTACGGCACCGGCATCTGTTCGCAGTGCTGAACTCCAAGCGATCGAGCAGCGAGGCAAGTTGATTGTTGCTGTAAAAGATAATCTACGTCCTTTGGGTTTTCGCGACACTTCAGACAACTTACAAGGACTAGAAATTGATATAGCGAGGCGTTTAGCTGAAGAACTGTTGGGAAAACCTGATGCGGTTGTGTTGCAGCCGGTGAAGAATACAGATCGGCTCAATGTCGTCTTGGAAGGGAAAGTTGACCTTACCATTGCTCGAGTGACGGCTACTGACTCCCGCTCCCGATTGGTGGTTTTTAGTAAGCCTTATTACTTGGATGGTACAGCTTTCATAACTAAAAATGCCTCAATTGTCAAGTTGAATGATTTAGCAACAAAGACAATAGCGGTGATCAACGGCTCTAGCACCATCCCAGAGGTGAAGTACGCCTTACCCAACACCAAGCTGGTGGGGGTGGATTCCTACCAAGAGGCGCGATCGCTTTTGGAAACAGGTGGTGCTGATGCCTTTGGGGCCGATACTAGCGTCCTCGTTGGCTGGGTACAAGAATACCCTGAGTATCGGATGCTGCCAGTGCGGCTTTCGGCTGAAGCCTTAGCGATCGCCATGCCCAAGGGGTTACAGTATACCAAGCTTCATCAACGGGTGAATGAAGCGCTCACCCGTTGGCAAGCATCTGGTTGGCTAGCCGAACGTATTGCCGCTTGGGGCTTACCATAGATAAAAACTCCTATAGTTTCTCGCCATCATGGATACTTCATTTCCATTTGTTTATCTGTTGCTGTTACTATTCCTCCTGGCCAGTGCCGGTTGGTTCATCATTCGGCAAGTCCTCAAAACTCGGAAGGTTGAAAGCGCCCTCTCCCGCTTAGAAACAAAGCTAAAGAAAGAGAAGGGAACCGTTCAAGAGTATTACGAGTTGGCAAGCATCTATACAGAGAAGAACATGTTCGCCCAAGCGATTATGCTGTTTCAAAAAAGCCTCAAGGCTTCGGATGCTGAGGAAGAAAACCTTGCCCCTGTCCACAATGCCTTAGGATATGCCTACTTTGCTCAAGAACAGTACGATATTGCCATTCGCGAGTACAAAGAAGCCCTAAAGCTCGATCCAGAGTATCTTACAGCGCTCAACAATCTAGGTCATGCATACGAGCGCAAAAAGTTAACAGCGAAAGCCTTGGAAACTTACGAGCAAGTACTCCAGTATGATTCCGAGAATGTGACAGCCAAGCGTCGTGCAGAATCCCTTCGCAAACGGTTTGCCCCCTCATCCTAAAGACACGCCAAAACAAGGTAAGTCAGGAAAAGAATCGTTTTAGGGCACTCTTTAGGGGTGCCCTTTGTCATAAAAAATAAGTGGTCGTGCTTACAAATTGCATCTCGTGAGGAAAGGGGAAAGGTTTTCTTCGTCCCTTTTACCTTTTACCTTTTACCTTTCGAGGGCCCGAAGGGCTTGACCCTCACCCGATAAACTAAAAAGTATATGCACAACCGCTTAACAATTCTGATAACAAGCGTAAGCAGAAAGATAAAATGAGCTTCACATCAAAATGGAACCAGCAGGTTTTTGGTCTAGTCCTGCTGTTCAGTTTCCTAACTATGTTGGTGCCTCAATCCGCATCGGCACAAAAGCCATCAGTCCCTGCGGCTTCTTTGGAACCCTTAGATAGCAAGCTGCTAGAGCAAACAGCACTTCCCCCAGAGTGTAACTGTGTTAATGCCAGTACTGTCTCACCCACCAGCTTAACCGACCCTAGCCTGTGGTGGGCCGAAGAACAATTAAATGAATTTAATGGCAAACTGATTCAAAATTGGATTGCCTATCGAGATAAGAATAGAGTAGATCTGGTGGTCAACCGACAACTCTGGACTCTTCTCGATTATTTAGGACGATATAGCTTTGTCAGCCGATATGGCGGTGTGGCTAGAGATTATCAGTTCGATGTCAGGGTATTCAACGAACGATCAGCGCTCTTAGCAACCTACACCTGTAATTACGGTACAAGTCCGGCTGCTTGCGACCTTAAAGTATTTGATTCCTTTGGCCAGGATAGTTTACCTGTTCGGGGTAGACAAGGGGGCAGCTAACTGGGTATGTAGCTGTCAAGTCGCTTCGCTCCAATTCAAAATTCTTGCATTATCAATTCACACATCTATCACCTCAAGGAGTTACTACCAACGAGTGAGAGCTGAGCCTGCTGTTGTCAACTACACTGAGATTCATGGAAAATAGCTTATTCGATAAAACTTTCCGAGACAGTGAAGGCAATATTGTTATTGCTCAACCGCCAAATTTGCCGCTTTTGGTTGGGATTACAGCAACTGGACTCAAATTAATTGTGAAAAGCGGTAACATCCATACAGCTCTAGACGCAATAGCTTTTGGCTCTTTGTTCACTTGGGCATGGTTAGAGCTATTCGAGGGCGTTAACTACTTTCGTAGGGCGCTAGGTTTACTCTTGCTGGCTGGTCTGATTGCTTCGAGGTTGTCCGTAATGTCCCTAAGCTTCTGATAAGCCAATCAATCTGGTTAAGGTAAGCTTTTTAGCCTTCTTGAACGGGTGACTTATTTGGACCAGCCTGGTCTAGTTAGTTTATTAGATCTGAGTTTTAGTCATCTTGAAAAGGTACGAAACTACAGGTAGATTCGGGTTTGACAGGGCAAGTTTTATCGGTGAGCGTTTGATTTTTATACAGGTAGAGGGTAGTCAGGTTGGTCAGGGATGACAAAGGTTTGAGGTCGGCTATTTGATTGTTAGCCAGAAAGAGGTCAGTCAGGTTGGTTAGGGAAGACAAGGGCTTGAGGTCGGCTATTTCATTGTCGTCGAGCCAGAGACCAGTCAAGTTGGTCAGGGAAGACAAGGGCTTGAGGTCGGCTATTTGATTTTTACTGAGGCGGAGGAGAGTCAGATTGGTCAGGGAAGACAAGAGTTTGAGGTCGGTTATTTGATTGCCGTTGAGGGAGAGTGCTTTCAGCTTGGTCAGGGAAGACAAGGGCTTGAGGTCGGCTATTTCATTGTTTTCGAGGAAGAGGTAGGTCAGGTTGGTTAGGGAAGACAAGGGCTTGAGGTCGGCTATTTGATTGCTGTTGAGGAAAAGTACAATCAGCTTGGTCAGGGAAGACAGGGGTTTAAGGTCGGCTATTTGATTGCCGTTGAGTAAGAGTGCTTCCAGATTGGTCAGGGAAGACAAGGGCTGGAGGTCGGTTATTTGATTGCTGTTGAGGGAGAGTGCTATCAGATTGGTCAGGGATGACAGGGGCTTGAGGTCAGTTATTTGATTGTTTTCGAGGAAGAGTCGAGTCAGGTTGGTTAGAGATGACAAGGGTCTGAGGTCGGCTATTTGATTGTTATCGAGGTAGAGGATGGTCAGGTTGGTCAGGGAAGACAAGGGTCTGAGGTTGGCTATTTGATTGCCTTGAAGATAAAGCTCGGTGCGAGTTGAAAGAAGCTTCGATGCCTGATGGCAATCTTGAGCTTCAGCCACTCGCAACAGGACATCCACAGTGAGTTGGGTCTCCACATTCTCTTTGGCTTTATTCAAACACCAATCAGTAAAGGTTCTAGGAGTAGTTGTCTCCTTTTGTGGAGCTGCATACGCAGGGAAACATAAAATGAGCAGGAAAACGAAGAGACTGACCAGAGGTCGAACGCCTGGTAGTGTACTAGCCGGGTTCTTGCTTAGTAAAGAATGCTTTTCGACCTTCATACACCTATCACCTCTTCCTCTCACTGTGCTAGTAGCTAAGACTAACAGGATGCGCTGAAGATGCAAAGGGTGAAAGACTCAGCGGTTAGGAGCTTTAGATTGAGCGAGGGATGAATTGCGATCGCAAATGTTCGGAGCTTCCACCCTTACGAGGATGCCCATAGAGGTACGATAGGTGGTAGTCACGAAAGTTGACAACTCTGGACCCTAGAAGTGCTTGCTTGAATGGAAAATACCTCTGTCTCTACCGCAAACCTGCGGACTGTGGGATCTATGACAACACTTTTGGAGCAGTGCGAATTTCTTTCCACAATGCCATGTACTCCTCAAGCACTGGCTTAGGTAAGGGTTCAATAAACTCGCTGTTGTCGAGAACTGAGCTAGCGGGCAAAAGTACGTTGTTATCTTGTAGATTTTTGGGCAAGTTTCCAGGTGCAAGGCTGACGATAATAGGCGAGGCCGCATTAGTCAACATGGAAATTTCTTGGGCTGGCTGAGGCTGCCAGCAGAACTCAATCCACTGCTGGGTTAGAGATGGGTTAGTGCTGGCGTTAGCGGCTAACGTTGATGTCGCAGAGGTTAACGTTCCGTGAGATGAGGCTATCGTGATACCCAAGTCAGAGGAAGTGCGATCGCTAGTTTGAGAACCCGTTGCCAAAGGAGCGGGTTGTACCCAGACATCAGCCCACAGGGATGTTCCCGACTGAGGCACGACAGCATCAATTTGATTGTAAGTTGATCGCACTGACAATATATCAGTAGACCAGCCTAACGCCAGCCAAGTATCGCCCACAAGCAGGGGTTCTATATACTTATTAGAGCTGTAGTACTTGACTTGTTGATGCAATGCCAGCAATTCTTGTTTCAGGTTTGGCACCTGACTCAAATTTTGAGTGTTGTAGGAAAACCCCAATTTTTTCAGCGTCAAACCAATAACTTCGCGGGGTTGAGCTAAAAGAGAAATGCGATCGCGCAATTCAGGCCGCCACAAGTCGCTCCAATCGGTAGGCATCCAACCCAACTCTTCAAACTTGTCCTTGCGATAGGCAAGGACAGCCGTCCCCCAGCGATAGGGGGCCCCCCACACTTGCCCATCCTTAGCTACCTGGCCTTTTCGATCACGCTGAACAATAGCTTGCCAACGTGGCGGTAATTGCTGCCATCCGGCTAATTCTTGTACCTGTAAAGGGCTAATCAGCTCTTGCTCAATCGCGGATTCCAGCCAATAATCCCCCAACGTCACCAAATTAGCGATCGCTGGGGTTCTTCTGCCACTGATGAAAGGGATGGGCCATCGTTGCTGCTTGTCTTTGTTCTCCGCTTTCTGCTTCCAGGCTTGTAGGTGTGCCAAGATAGCGATTAGCTGTGCGTCTGGATCGAAATTGAGCTTTGTCGGTTGCTTCAATACCTTACGGAATTCACTCAGTAGCTGAGGCGGGATTGAGTCTTTCAGCAGACGCACGTTCAAGGACGCCTGTTGTTGACGATTGCATCCAGACATCAACTGGCCAAGTGCTAAGGTACTAGCACCGATTAGAAAAGAGCGTCGGTTCATACAGAGTGAGGGGAAAGGGGAAAAGGGGAAGGAGAAAAGGGGAAAGAGAAAAGGGGAAGGAGAACACTATCACCCTTAACCTTTTGCCTTTTGTCTACAACGGCTGTCGTCGTTCAATACCAAAACCGACCAAATCAATTACCGTTGGGGGTTCGCTGGATTCTGGACGCTTGTAGGTGACAATCGTGCGTAATCGTAAATCAGGTGTAACGAACCGCATTTGGTCAACAGCGACTGAACGTTGATAGTAGGTTGTCATCTCCAAAGTCTGACGGCTGGGAATATAAGTAAAACGACTTTTCACAGCACCCACTTCTGAGTAACCTTCATCCCGCAGGTAATAACCCTGTATCACCTCTTCGGCATCTGGAACTTGAGCGGCTATAGGCATCTGTGGCACTTCAGCTAGCATTTCATTATGGACTACATAAGCATCGGGGATAAACAG
>JBFLZA010000435.1:0-8093 GCA_040756535.1 Cyanobacteriota bacterium | reverse complement strand
GGTTGGATAGGGGTTGGGATTTCTGTTTGTTGCTGTTGTTGAGATGGTAGAAGATGCTGTACGAATAATAAGGATAATGCACCTATTCCTATGCCGGTTAGTGCAATAACAACATCCCGCCATGTCCTCCATTTCCAAGGCTGAGGTGGCACAGGCTTATTAGGAGCTTGCAAGGCTTTAAGAGCTTGCAAGGCTTCGAGTGCTGTCTGGTAACGCTCGGTATAATCTTCACGCACCATTTTGTCTAAAATATCCGCTAGTCCCTTGCTGTCCGGTACATGCTTGCGCCAAATTTGTTTGCCTGTGGTTGGATCTTTAAACTCTTTAGGTTGTAACCCTGTAAGGGCTTGAATACCCACTATACCTACCGCATAAACATCGCTGCATAATTGTGGATACCCTTCGATTTGTTCCCTTGGCATATAACCTGGAGTACCAACAGCTACAGTTGGACTCACCAGACCTTGAGTAACACCCAAAGCCAAAGTGCTAATTTCTTTGACCGCTCCAAAATCAATCAGTACAAACCTCTGATCTTTTTGCCGTCGCATTAAATTTGAAGGCTTAATATCCCGGTGAATAACCCCTTCCTGATGTACAAATGCTAAGACTTCCAGTATGCCCTGCAAAAGCTCAATAACCTCGTCCTCACTCAACTGTTGACCTGGAATGAGTTCTTTGTCTAGGTCATACCCATTAATAAATTCCTGAACTAAATAAAATTCGTCATTTTCCTCAAAGTGGGCGTAAAGAGTTGGGATTTGGTTATGTTTGCCAAGCTTGTCCAGAACTATGGCTTCGCTATTGAATAAACGTTTGGCAATTACTAGAACTGCTGGCTCAGAGGTTCTTGGTTGGAGGTGTTTAACCACACACTCTCGATCGCTTGGTAAATCTGTATCTTTAGCCAGGTATGTTTCACCAAAACCTCCGCTCCCCAGTCGTTTACTGATTTCGTAGCGATTACGGATTGTTCTTCCAACTAAACTCATGTTGTCTTAACTTCAGTGCGTAGGTTTGCGTCATTTTTCTGAATATTCACAAAACCTTTAAAACTCCGTACTTACAAAGTACGAGAGCTTATATTGGCAAAGGTTCAGGTAAATGCTTTTCCAGCGGCACACATGTCGCTGTGTGAGCTAAAATATCCTCTGAAATGAAAATTACTTAGCAAATTTGAGGATTAATGCTTTGAAAATGTGATGCGTAAATGGCAGAGAACCCCTTAAGTTTACCTTTACAGTCCACTCTTGGTAGCCTAGAGAGCATTGCTTTAATACTTCATTTATATATAACTGAATTCCGTAAAATCAATTTCAATCTCAAAAGAGAATATAGATTTTTGAATTAATAGATTAAATTACTATGGAATGAAAATTGACAGGCATGGTAAAGCAAGGTTCTCACCTAATGGGACATTCAGTTGCTCCTATAGAAAGCCTACGCCAGGTTAGGATAGAAGGTAATAACGACGTAAAAAATCAAAAGCTGAAAGAGCAAGTGCATCAATCGATCGCCTCTCGTCCCTCCAAGATAAAATCCGTCAAGATTCCCTCAGTGTAATTGAACGCATAGAAACTGAAGATGAGCTAGATTTTCTCTTCCCTGAACTTACCCGAATTCATGACCACGATTTAGCTGTACTCGAATCCTGGCAAAATCATGTAGATTGGATGCGTTCCCTTCCCCCATCCGAACTCAAACTGCTCCAAAGTGCCGACTTCGACAACTCAGAAATTACAGCTAATACAGACACCAACACCGATACAACCGCCTTAACCGCACCACCCGAACAGTTACTCTACGAGAATTTAAAGCAAAAATCTCATTCCGCATCCCTGCATGATCAACTTTTATTTATGATGAAGCCTGATTTGCGCCGTGAATCAGAAGCGTATATCACTCGGCAATCTGCGATCGCAGGTTACAAAACATTAGTCCCTGCCAATTTACAAAAAGCCTCAAACTTAGCCGTTGCTAACCTCTACTGGTATTTCAAAGTCAGAGATGAATCAGAAGAAGAGGCAGTAACAGCATAAATACTCAAAAACTGAAGCTTCAGGTAAAGGACAAAAGACAACGACAACAGCTTTTGGGGTTACTCACAGGATACTGGCAATGAAGAAGCGATCGCACTCCTCCACATTGGGCTTGTAGCGATCGCCTTCAACAGGAAATCTGTCACTTCTAGCAATAAATTGATAAACTTTCTGAGTGATTACTCCGCTGGAAATGATGGCAATATGGGTCTCTATAAGAATGATGAGATTGAGTGTATCGAGTATAGGGTTTCGATCAGCGGTCTATATCACCTGTCTAGTTATTATTGATGTGAGTTTTTCTGTTAAAATCAGCTTGAATTCAATGCGGTAACTGCATACTATTAATGAAGGGATTTAAACTTAATTAAATTATTATTTATAACTTTACAGATAAATTAAGAATAGACGTGATTTTGATTAAAAGTCGTAAAATACCAGAATTTATCGCTTATATATTGCTAAAGTGACTAGGGGCGTCTTGTAACCTTAGATAAAACTATTGTGTCTATTAAAGGTTTTCTCACAGACTGTTCATTATCCGAAATTTTTCAATTGGTTGAGAGAGGGCACAAAACTGGCTTACTAAAGCTCTACATCTCGCCCCAACGCCGAGAACACCCCTTAATTTTTTACATTTGGGTGCATCGAGGTCGTATTGTAGCAGCCGCGAATCAGTTAGATCAGCAAGGTTTGGTTTCTCTAATCGCACAACACCAAGGAGTCAAAAATCGCCTGATTGCTGAACTCGCTGAATCCTGTCCCATCGGTCAACCTTTAGGTTTGTGCTTCAAAAACCGATTAGTCTTAGAAGCGAAACAACTCAAGCATTTATTCCAAATTCAAGTATTGCAAAAATTATGTGCTTTGTTTCCAATCAAGGAGGGTCAGTTTGAATTTTGCCAGAATGTGCCACTGCCAACGCGAGAAATGACGGGTTTAAGCGTACCTGTGGCTACCTTAAATCAGTATTGTTCGCTACATTGTCCGTTAGAGAAACCAGTGATTTGCAAAAATCATAGATTCTAGTAATCACCAACATAACATCGCTTTTTTGGCTATTCCCCACATTTGTATCAGATGCTATATCAATATATATAGGGTAATATTCCCATTTTGCATCACTTGCATTAACCCGCCAGGGATTCAAATCCCTAGCTCATAGCTCAAGTCGTCTAAAGACGACTGGATAAGAATTTTAGTCCATTTTAATGGACTTGATCTATTAGCCCGGAGTTTGAACTCCGGGCGGTTTTTCGGGTTACTGAAAATACTAAAAAAAGGGGAAACAGGAAATCTTCGTCCTACTTTCCCCTTTGGGATAGCTGCTTTCTCTTGCTATTGCTGTAGCAACGTGCAGAGAATCAACGGGCGCTCGCATCAATGAATTGATGCTTGCAGGATAGGCGAGTCAGATAACGCAGATGCTACATCAAACACAATTTCGTAGGACGCGCTGGGATTATTCGAGCTGAGGATTTTTAGATGAGCTTCCGCATCACTGGGGCGACGAAAACGGACGATAAGATGCGATTGCTTGTTAGGCAATTTACGGACGATACACCAGGGGTTTAACTGGTTTCTATAAGTCATGGTTCTCTCCTGTAGTAGATGCACTCTGTCCTTAGGAAGATTCACTTCGATGTGTTCTTCATGAACAGTGCGCTAACGAAGCATTGCTGATAATAGAGCGATCGCTCTTAAAAGCGCAAGGTCATTTTTGATGCAAAAGACCAATGTTTGGTGCGAATTAAAGCAATACTGGAGTATTTCCCGAGATAGATGAGTTAATCGGAAAAATTTGCAAAGGATTGGCTACAGATAGCCTTACTCGCGTTCCTATTGGTAACTGAATACTGAGTGCAGTGCGAGCGTGCAATCTTTTTCCTGAAGGAGTCTCTAAACAGTAGCGATATTCTCGTCCTAAAAAGTGGCGATCGCGAATTACTACTTTTGCTTCATCATCTGGCTTTAGGATAAGATTTTCTTCACGTAACATTAATTCACCTGTATCGAATGTTACATTTGGGCGTTCACTCGTTGAGTTGAATTCATCAGCCATCATGTTGATAGCAAAAGCCCCTACTTCGGTTTCCCAAAGATGTCCTTGACGTTGGGCAGGTAGAAAATTGGCTTGAGTGACAAATTCAGCAACAAAGCGAGAGGCGGGATAGGTGTAAATTTCTTCGGGTGTTCCCAACTGTTCTAAGTGTCCAGAGCGCATCACACCGACGCGATCGGAAATTGAGAGTGCTTCTTCTTGGTCGTGAGTAACAAAAATAGCCGATGTTCCTGTTTCCTTAAGAATGGAGCGCACTTCTTGACGCAACCGCAGACGCTCTTGCACATCGAGATTGCTCAAAGGTTCATCTAACAATATCAATGCCGGTCGCGGCGCTAAAGCACGGGCGAGTGAGACTCTCTGCTGCTGGCCTCCAGAAAGTTCGTGAGGGTAGCGTTTTTCCAGTCTGGATAATCCTACCAGTGCGATCGCTTCTTGCACTCGTTCCTTCACCGATATCCCACTGTTTTGTCCTCGGTTCTGCTTCAGCCCGAAAGCAACATTCTGGGTCACCGTTAAGTGAGGAAATAACGCATAATCTTGAAACACCATTCCCGTGTCTCGCCGTTCTGGAGGCACCCAATAACCCCCACCCGCAACTGGACGCCCAGCCAATTCCACAATTCCTGACTGAGGTTGCTCAAATCCTGCAACAATTCGCAGCAGCGTCGTTTTGCCACACCCAGAGGGGCCGAGTAAGCCGAGTAAATCTCCCTGTTGTAGCGTTAAGGTGACATTAGCAACGGCTGGGAAAGGGGAAAGCTCAAACTGCTTGGTAATGCCCTCTAAACGTAGAATCGCCGATTTGGTCATGAGATTTATTCAACACTTTTCAAGAAAGGGTAGAGAATTTCGCTGACAATCGAGAGGTTATTGTTTAAATCAGCTTGATCACCTGATGTTGCAGTTATACCAACATAGGCGTTAGCTCTCGCGAGTCAGGGTAACGCACAAGCAAAGTGAAGCCATGAAAAGCTTGCGCTCTCTTTAAAGTGACTCGACAAAGGCAAGCGCGTAGTTTATGAGGCTCAAGGTGAGCAGCACTTTGTTTTAGTGAGAAATCCGCCAGCAGCTTTCCAACCAGGAAGCCAAGACATAACGCGGGACTGTTAGTTGCCTGACAACACTCCAGACTTGAATTGCAGTAGTAACGTCATTGATTTGATAGCTCAAGGGTTTGTTCGTTCCACATTGACAGGGAATCGATAGCTCTTGTAAACGTCGGTAAACTTGCCATCGGTCTGAAGCCGCTATCTCAATCACTTGAACAACTTGGGGTTGGAAGCTGGGTGGATTCATTTTCCTCCTAAGATGCAATAATTTATCATTAGTAGCTACAAACAGGTGCTAAAGTTTTTTAAAACCCTTGGAGACTATAAGTGGGTTTTATAGGAATGACCTGACTCAAGTACACCCCAAACAAACGCTAATTATTCTCAACTAACTTAGCAAAATACCCGATCGCACGGCAAGCCTTGTGACCAATATCGATCAGGAGGGGATTGGGAACGGGAAGTGCAACAGCAAAAAATGTAGACAAGTTGCAAAATGGCTCTCCAAAATCTGATAAAATAGACACATAACAGCAAATCGCTGACCTACTCATGTAGGTGTAACTAAACCTGTAAGGATGAGTTATCCAGCCGCCTCAACCGAGTTGGCAGGATTTCTTTATGTTTTCTTCCAGATAAGGCGTGCTAGAGTGATCGTTAGCAATAGAACCTGCCTAATGAGAGGAGCACACGACCATGGCAGAAACTCAGGGTTTATTACGCACGTTTGGCGAAGTCTACGACAATGCAGTCTTGCTAGAGCGCAATGTCACTGCACCGATTTGTGAGGGACTCAATATTGCTTTGGCGAGTTTCCAAGCTCTCTACCTGCAATACCAGAAGCACCACTTTGTAGTGGAGGGTAGCGAATTTTACTCACTGCATGAGTTTTTCAACGACAGTTATGAACAAGTGCAAGAGCACGTCCATGAAATCGGAGAACGGTTGAATGGACTAGGTGGTGTTCCAGCCGCCAGCTTCAGCACCTTAGCGCAATTGTGCTGCTGGACACCTGAAGATGATGGTGTCTACTCCTGCCGTCAGATGGTGGAACACGATTTAGCAGCTGAGCAAGCAATGATTCAACTGATTCGCCGTCAAGCAGGGCAAGCGGAAAGCTTAGGCGATCGCGCCACTCGTTATCTGTACGAAACAATCCTTTTGAAAACAGAGGAAAGAGCATTCCATCTGGATCACTTCCTCGCTAAAGACAGCTTAACGTTGGGATTTGTTCAAGCTTCTAACAATTCACATTGATAAGCTCTAAGGGAATATTCGGTATATTCGCGATCTTGCAAACAGTTTGCCTTTGATTGAGTAAAATACACCTTCTTTGTAGGGGCACGGCAATGCCGTGCCCTTACTGTATTCTAGGCTTGCCGAGAACTGCTATATTTTCGTCCTTCCTAGTGGGCTTTAGCTCATGGAGCATTTCAAAACTATAGCTAATTCGATAGAAGTGCTTCAAAATTGCTCTGAGTATGATGGCAGAGGCGAACTGGTAGATGGGAACTGGTGTAATAACCCCGATGAGACACCATGAGAAGGATGCACGGTTAATTTTCGAGAGCCTGATCACAGAAGTTGAGCAAATAGGTTTCGATTACGCTCTAAAACACCTCGCTTTTACCAAACTTCCAACTAACGAGGCTAGGTTGGTTTTCAACAGGAAAGGATAAGTCGTGCAGCCCAAGCTTAATGTACTCCAACCATTATCCCAATACCTTTAGTACTTGCTCCCACTGACTCAGCACTTTCCATGAAACCGGACTTGTCCTTAAAACTCCCTCGATCGCGTCGCGCCTGGATTCCCTATTTTGTCCTAGCGATTACTTTAGTGCTCACCACCCTCGCCACAGCCTACGTTGCCAAAACGAGTGAAGATAAAGACCGATTACGCTTCGAGAAGGCAGTTGAGCGCACCCACAACGATATTCAAAATCGCTTAGATACTTACATTGCCATGCTGCGTGCAGGGAGTGGGTTCTTTGCTGCCAATAATCAAGTCAGTCTTGCTCAATTCCGTGCTTATGTTAATCGGCTCGAACTTCAACGTCGCTATCCGGGAATACAAGGAATTGGGTTCTCTGTGCGGATAACGCCAGAAGAAGAAAAAGATGCGCTGATTGCGGATATGCAAAGACAGGGCATTAAAAACTTTAGTATACAGCCGGAATTTAATCGCGACGAGTATCACTCGATTATTTACCTCGAACCGTTGGATCAACGCAACCAAGCTGCCATGGGTTTTGATATGTTCACAGAACCGGTGCGTCGTGCAGCAATGCAACTTGCTCGTGATACTGGAACCCCCACTGCCTCAGGTCGGGTTATCCTGGTTCAGGAAATCGACAATGAAAAGCAAGCTGGCTTCCTGATTTATGTTCCCGTCTACCGGAACGGCGTAACCCCTGCTACAGTTACCGAGCGTCGAGCTGCGTTAAGGGGGTTTGTCTATAGTCCCTTTCGTGCTGGCGACCTCATGAACGGTATTTTAGGGACAACTCAATATTCACTGCTTGACATTGAAATCTATGACGGAGCTAATTTAGAGCCGGAAAATTTACTGTATTACTCCAACCCAACTTTGAATAGTGATCACAAACCCCGCTTTAGAACCACCACAACCCTCGATATTGCGGGACGGCCTTGGAGTATCTCTTTCACCTCAAGTCCGGACATTGAGTTGGCTTCAGGAAGAAGCTTGGCACCTTACATCTGGTTTGGCGGATTGTTTATCAGTTTTGTCTTGTTTGGCTTGACGCGATCGCAAGCTCGTGCTCGTGATGCGGCAGAACGAGCGGCAGCTTCCTTGCGCCAGTCGGAAAAAGCACTACGGGAAAGTGAGGAGCGCTTTCAAGCTTTTATGAATCACAGTCCGGCTGCTGCTTGGATTAGTGATGAAGATGGGCGTGTTATTTATGTGAATAAAACCTATAC
>JBFLZA010000434.1:0-8100 GCA_040756535.1 Cyanobacteriota bacterium | reverse complement strand
AAGCGCTGTCCTAACCTTTGATGCCGTAAGGCGTTGAGCACGGGTATCAAATGGAGACTTGTAGAAAATCAGAATCTCTGTCCTAACCTTTGATGCCGTAAGGCGTTGAGCACTTTAGCTATCTGATGCTGAACTTGGGGCGAACCCATACTGTCCTAACCTTTGATGCCGTAAGGCGTTGAGCACTTTTTACTCGTTGGGCTTTAGGCTTGGAGACAGCGCTGTCCTAACCTTTGATGCCGTAAGGCGTTGAGCACTACCGCATTTACAGACACACTATATTGCTTGAAACTGTCCTAACCTTTGATGCCGTAAGGCGTTGAGCACCTGCAAATAAAAGCGCCAGTTAGAACGGGTTAATTCCCACTCCTGTCCTAACCTTTGATGCCGTAAGGCGTTGAGCACTTTTCCGCCAACGAGTGCCCATCAATCCAGAGGAATCTGTCCTAACCTTTGATGCCGTAAGGCGTTGAGCACATGACGCGGTAATAGCTCAGCAGTCACAGTTAAATGCTGTCCTAACCTTTGATGCCGTAAGGCGTTGAGCACAAGAAGAAAGTAAATAGTATTTAGTAAAAATGCTTTACTGTCCTAACCTTTGATGCCGTAAGGCGTTGAGCACTGAAAAACAAAATCGTCTATCTGAGTAGAGGGAAGAATCTGTCCTAACCTTTGATGCCGTAAGGCGTTGAGCACTACTTGCGCTTGGGAATGAAGCCTAGAATTTTTGAGCTGTCCTAACCTTTGATGCCGTAAGGCGTTGAGCACGAGATATAAAAAAAGATTGGCAAGGTAGAGCTAGTTACTGTCCTAACCTTTGATGCCGTAAGGCGTTGAGCACTAATCGCGGTGGATTTTCCCAGAGAAGGTTCGGACTTCGCGCGATCGCTATCTAATAGTAAAAATAACTCTTGACAATTTACGCTGCTCTGCGTTAATGTCTAGAAATCTTCGATTTACCACCTGTAGCATAGCGAAAAAATTAAGCCAGAGCAGGTGAGGGAGTTGAGCACCTACAAGTGGTTCGTCTCGAACAGGGCGAAGTAGCTCAGAGCAGCAAGGCTCATTCATACCCTTGTTTGCTCATAACCATTGATTGCCGTCAGGCGTTTAGAGTTTAACCCAGACTAACCGAGATGTTGTTCATTACGGAGGTTTCAAGCCTATGGCTTTACCTGCTAAATTGCCAATGCTACAAGTGGTAAACAACTTTACCGAACCTTTCGTTGATTTAATTTGTCCCGTCCGAGGACATAACTTCCCTGCGGATCATAATTACGGTCTTCCTTCAGCCTGTTTTGGCATTGTCCCAGAAGTTCGCAAGCATCCTGAAATAGGCATTCTGAGCATACCAGGCATACCTGACCGAAAAGGAAAAATCCTGTTGACATCTGAGTCGTGTCTGCGAATCAGAGTACCAGTTACTAAAATCCCGCTAATTTATCCTTTAGCGGGGAAGAAGATACAGATAGGGTGTCATGAGATTCACATCGGAATCCCGTCAATTGCTGTACTGCGGCCTTTCCCCACTCTCCGGGCGAGAATAGTCACGATTAAAGGCAAAGAGTATATGGAGCCAGAGGGCTTCTTGGCAGCAGCTCAACGTCAGTTAGATGCTTTAGGAATTAAAGGTCAAGTATCTATCCCTTTGAATCGCGATGGAGAACCTAGCCGCAAGACGATTAAAATCAAGCGTTTTACCATCGTCGGCTTTACAACAGAAGTTTCTGCGTTGAATGAGGAAGACTCCCTGAAGCTTCAGTATTACGGAATTGGGGGACGCAGACACCTGGGGGCGGGAATTTTCCTGCCTCGCCGTTGACTCTCAAGAGTATTGGGTCATTTTGAGAAGCTTCTCATGCTCAAACAGCATACAGATATTGATGCTCAAATAATTGAGCTGAAACGGAAATACAACACCATCATTCAATTGCTTCAAGAATTTCAAGAGCAGCTAGATGCCGTGGAAGCTGAAGTGAGGATAGTTACCACCAGTCAAGCTGACAGAATCGCCGAATTGGAATGCTTGTCAAATCCCTACTCTCAGGAGGGAACTCCGATTTGCAACTTACCTTAGTGCTATAGAAAAGAGGGAGACGATGAAGCTTCAGTTTAAACGCCTCCTGGCAAAATCCTTCAAAACATCCCAGCAAGGCAATAAGCCAACCAAGGAAGAAAAAAAGGAACGACAATTTGCCAGTTATCTTGGTCATATTGCCCTAGTCATGCAGTCAGCAAGGACTCTAACCGATGAGTTAGGTGAGTCTATCCTGGAGCAGTTGGGCTTAAATGTCGATTTAGAACGTTTTAAGAATACCGTTACATTGGCAGCCTATCTTCATGATTGGGGAAAAGCCAATCAACACTTTCAAGAAATGCTTTACCTCAAATCCATTGACTCTAAATCCAAGGATGAGAAACTGCTCAAGTATAGGAAAAAATTGCAAGCCGCCTCTCGCGAACATAACAATAGGCAGATGCTCCGCCATGAAGTTATCAGCGGCATCTTGGCACTCGAAGTAGATAGCGTTAGGCAATGGCTAGAGCAATGCGAAAATTGTCAACCAGACGATTTGATGGTGGCTGTTTGGGCAGCAATGGGACATCACCTCAAAATCGGGCTAAATGAATATGGCAGAACTGTAGATTATTGCATTGCTGAGATTCCTGATGGTACAGGAGATGGCTTAGAGATTTACACTCATCATCCAGACTTTAAAGCCTTGCTCAAAATGGGCAGTAAATTTGGGCTTAAACTACCTAATAACCTACCAGAAGTACCAAAAGAGTATTGGTCAAGAGCTGAACTCGAACAAGCTTTGGAGAATTTGCATGAAAGATTTCTTGAGTTTGCTCAGAAAAAGCAGGGTGACTGGGAGTTTCAGAGATTTATTGCTGCCGTTAAAGCAACGGTTATGGCTGCGGATATCGCAGGTTCAGCCTTACCTGTCGCTGAAGAAAACGTTAGGCAATGGATTCAAAAAGAGTTAGAGGTGTTGCTAGATAAGGAGGACATTCAAAAGCTATTAAATCAGCGTCTTCAGGGTAACGGCTTACGCCCATTCCAAGAAAAGATTGCAGAGAAAACTTCTCATCGAGTCAAATGGGTTAAGGCTGGATGTGGAACGGGTAAAACAATTGGAGCCTATGCTTGGGCAAAAAACTATGCAGTTGGTCGCAAGCTGTTTTTTGCCTATCCTACTACAGGAACAGCGTCTCAGGGGTATATAGATTACGCCGATGGCACAGATATAGAAAAACACTTGATGCACTCTCGTGCAGATTTAGACAGAGAGATTCTGATTTCTCACGATTCAGGAGATTCTGAAGGCATTGATGCGCGGTTAGCTGCCTTGCAAGCATGGCGCAAAAAACTAATTATCTGCACCGTTGACTCTGTTTTAGGGTTGATTCAGAACAACCGGAAACCATTATACTCCTGGCCTGCGATCGCGCAATCCGCTTTTGTCTTTGATGAAGTTCACGCCTACGACGAACAACTCTTTGGCGCACTCTTGCAATTTTTAAGAATTTTTCGCGGTGCGCCAATCTTGTTGATGAGTGCCAGCTTCAAACCCGAACAACTCCAAGCCATTCGTGAGGTGATGGCTGAATTAGGTGAGGAAATTGATGAGGAACCAATTCCAGGGCCAAAAGAGTTGGAGGAGTTGGAACGTTATCAAATTCAGTCTATTACTGATATATCTGATGAACTCTCGGAAGTCTGGTCAGAGGTACTGAAAACCCTTCAAAATAAGCAAAAAGTTTTGTGGGTTACTAACTCGGTTCAAACTTGCATAGACCTTTTTCGTGCTGCAAAAAATAAAATCACTCAAGATTTGCCTGAACTCGGTATTGAACCGTTAATTTATCACAGCCGTTATCGCTACAAAGATCGACTAAACAAACACGAAGCAGTCATAAAGGCTTTTAAGGCTAATACTCCAGTTTTAGCAATTACCACCCAAGTCTGCGAGATGTCATTAGATATTAGCGCCGATTTACTAGTATCTGCAATGGCTCCTGCGGCAGCTTTGATTCAACGCTTGGGACGGCTAAACCGTCGCATGAAAGCGAAAGAAGAAGGGACACGTCCTGCCCTTATTTATCCCTGGAATAACAAACAGCCTTACAGCGATGAAGAACTTTTCACAGGGAAACAGTTAATTGAGCAACTGTCTGCTAAAGCTGCAATTTCTCAACAGGATTTAGCTGAAGTAGCCGCTGAACTTGGCTCAACTAAGCCAGAACTTGTTAAGTCTAACTGGCTAGAAGGAAATTGGTGTACTCATCCTGGTTTTTTGAGAGAAGCAGGTTACACCATTACTGTACTGCTTGAGGAAGATTTAGGCGCGATCGCAGAAGCTAAAGAACAACGTGAAGATAAATTATATATGAAAGCAGCTCAAGCTTTTTCAGTCCCAATTCGGATTGTAAAAGGTTTCCAAAATTGGGAACGTAAAAGATTTTATCTTGTTGCTCCCAAGGAGGTAATCCAATATAGCGAAGAAACGGGAGCTGAACCATGCCAAAAATAGAGCTTCACTTAGGCGACCCCAACTTAACTTTACTGCATCGAGCTGGTTTAGCAGGGCTGTGGATGACTCTGAAGCACTTTGAGAATAATCCATCCGAGAAGCGCCCTCAAGGTTTAAGCTGGCATCTTACACCACGTCAGGTAATGTTGCAATGGGAAGGAAATGATTGTGAGGTTCTAGATAGCTTGTTAAAAGAGTCTTTCCAACTTCACAAAGGGCTAATTTCTCTTCGATGTTTAGACTCAAAAGAATTAACAGATATTCAAACTAGATTGATTGTTCACCAGGGAATTCTAGGGACTTTTTTGCAGCATACAAGTACGCATAAGTCAAAGGGTGTTGTTCAACAAACGTTGCAAATTGATGAGGATAGCCCAGAGATTGTTATCAGTTACAAATTCCTGGAAAGTTACGTCTATCAAGAATTTGCCAAACAGCTTTGTGATAGTAAAGGACGGCTACTCAATAAACCACTCAAGGTGGCAGGATGGCTAAATCCTGGGGCTGTCGTGCGACATATTGCCTTTAGCGCTGATACTAGCTTTGAAGAAACACCAGAGCAAGCTTTGATGCTCTTATTTGCACCTGTAGCCTGCTGTTATTTTCTCCTACAATCCAAACTACAAGATAAAAAGGCTCAGTTTGCTTTAGTCATTCCGGAAGTAACCGATTTAGAGAAATATGCCAAGTATCGGCAGCGACCGAGTTTAAAGAATGCTGGATATAAAAGCTTCTACGCTTCTAGCTTAGGAGATGCAGGATTACAATTTCTAGTGCAGAAGAATACAGCCAAAGCTGCAACCGTTTATGGAGTTGAGCGCTGTCAGGTTTTAACGTTGGGAACGGTAGCATGGTCAACTCAGCAAAAAACACGCACTAATTTGTATACCGTCGAAGCCAAGGAACAGATTTGTGAAACGTATCGCGTTGCTTGTAATTACTTTGCCGACCCGATTTTAATTAGTAGAAAAGGAGAAGGGTATTTTGAGGCTAGTTTTGCCAAGGAGTTGATTACAGAAAATCTGGCTAGATCAAAGCCTTGGTATTCAGAATTATCCCAAAAAGTAAATAGTAACAAGCTATTCGATAAATTAACCTATGAGAGAGGAGGACTTTACCAAATGGTTCAAAAATCGTTGTGGGATACAGAAGCAAAAAAGTTATTTGTAGAGGCTTTTCATGAAACTCTACGTCACACTTATGGTCAAGCTGGCAGCCGCGCAGAGCAGTCTAATAAGGAACCTAATTTTGACAGAATTAATATTCAGATACGAACCAGGTTGTTAAGATGCAAAAATGCGGAATCATTAAGAAAGTTTATTGTTGAGTTTTGGTCTAAGCCAGGTAGAAAGCCTCCTATATTACAAAAAAACTGGCAGGAACTGATGATACTAATTACCGAAGATGATGATTGGAAGCTAACTAGAGATTTATCCTTGCTTGCTCTTGCAAGTTACAAGAGTAAAGGGAATAAAAATAAAAGGGATGATTTTGATGAAGATCATGAAAGTAATGAGACTGACGATGGAGATGATGATGTAATCGACATCTAATCTTCAAATGAACATTCTTCAAATAACATAGGAGTTAATCATGGCATTTCATTTATTTGGCAATATTTTGACTGATTACGGTACTGCGGCAAACAATCGTGGGGAAAGTGAAGGAAATATTACAACACTGCAAAAGATTCAATGGAAGAATGATATTCATACAACAGTATCAGCAGAAGCAATTCGTTGGGCATTACGTTACTACTGGCAGATTTCTGATGGCGATTATACAGTAAACCGACGCTGGAATGACGAGAAAAATGACAATGATTGGCAAGACCTCAGCTTTAATGATGATCTATTTATTGATGATGATGTCTTGGGATTTATGAGGGCTGAGGCGGCAAAGGAAGAGGCAACAGATGAACCAAAAACGAAAGGCAAAAAAGCAAAACCTAAAGGCACAACAACGGCAAAACGAGGTGTATTAGAAGTCACCCGTGCTGTTTCAACTACACCGTATGCTGGTGATATTACCTTTAATGCTAAGAGTGGGCAAAAAGGCTCAACATCCCTTTATGGCACTGAAGTTCATGCAACTCGCTATCAGTATGGATTTGCCCTAACACCCGATCGCTTAAAAGATAAGTCCCGTATCATTGCCGTCTTGGAGGGGTTGACTTCACTCGGAGAAGTCGCAGGAAATCACTCTCGCTTCTTGTATGACTTTTCTCCCGATAGCATAGTGCTGCGTTGGACGCATGACTTCTCCCCTCGATTTCTCTACTGCTTTGAAGAAGAAGAGGGGAATATATCTTTCCCCGAACTAGTGCGACGGGTAGAAGCTGGAGATATTGACCCGAAAGAGTTGTGGATAGCTGGCGCGATCGCAAATTTAGAGGAAGCTGAAACCCTAGAAGAAAGAGGTGCTAATGTCTTTCCAGGTGTTAAAGCAGCAGTGGAAGACCTTAAACAAGAAATTGCAACAGATTTGCACTTATCGACTTTGGAGTTAACGCGATGACAGTATTAACAACCCCCCTGGCATTGCGTGTAGAAGTTCCCATTGCCTGCTTTCGCCAGTCTCGCGCTAGGGAGTATGCAGAAACCTACCCAGTACCGCCACCTTCAACGGTTTATGGGATGCTACTCTCGATGGTTGGAGAGATAGATCGGTATAAGCATTGTGGTGTTAAATTAGCGATCGCACTCCTGTCTGAACCTGCGAAATCAACGGTTATCCGCACCTTTCGCCGTTTCAAGAAAAAAGAGATTACTGACCCTAGCAACGCTCGTCCAGACTATCAGGAATTGCTGAGTGACATTCAATTTGTTGTTTGGGTGGCTTCAGGTTCAGATTCAGGACAGCCAACCTTACAGGAACGCTTGCAACTGGCATTTGCTAACCCAGCAAGTATCAGCCGCTTTGGAGGATTATGTTTGGGGGAAAGCCGCGATTTAGTTAATGCTGTTACTCCGCCGTCTGAAAACGATCAGGGTGAATCCTTGCAATGGTTGGTGCAAAATGAAGATGGATTGCTGACATTACCCTACTGGGTCGATCATGTGGGTTCGCGAGGGACTCGTTGGCGGAGATATCAACTGCTTGAAGCTTCTGTGCAGTGGCAACCCCCTGAGTTAGCCTGGACTGTTATTCAATTTAATTAAACACTCTCGTTAGCAGTCCGTTGGGTAGTGCCTGCCCTAGCGATCAAGTCTGAAGGAATTTTATCCATGATTCAAGCCAAAAATAAATTGACACTGCAAGAATTTCTAGCACTGCCACAGGGAGATATTACCTATGAACTAGTTGATGGAGAAGCCATACCCAAAATGTCACCCAAACGTTTCCATTCCAGACTCACTGGAGCGTTATATACTCTGCTAACTCAGTGGTGCCAAGAGCAAGGTGAAGTTGGAATTGAATGGGCTGTTACACTGACTCGCAATGGGCAAGATTGGGTGCCAGTACCCGATTTACTCTATATTTCTTATACTCGTCTCTCTCGTGATCGCGTTTTGGATGAAGCTTGCCCCATTCCACCAGAACTAGCGATCGAAATTATCTC
>JBFLZA010000433.1:0-8108 GCA_040756535.1 Cyanobacteriota bacterium | reverse complement strand
ACATCCGATACAGCAACTGCATAATCGGGATGATGCGCGGCTTGGTTGCAGATATCTATCACTACAGCAGGTAGAACCAGCGACTCAGCAGGATATTGGTCAATGCTTGCACCCGTAGCGTAAAAGCTGTTAGGAGCATTCATGTGAGTGGCACTGTGCTCCCCAATCGAGAAACGCCGCAGGTAATAGCCATCTTTCTCCAAATCAGCTACCGTCTCAAACTCCACAGGTGGATCATCGGGCCAGCGTGGAATATTGGGGTCAATAATATGAGAAAGATGGATGACTTGGCTAAAGGTAATAGTGAACTGCAAAGGAGTGCTTGCAGGTGGTTCAGTGGGTGAGCGTTTATCCATTTATAGATCTATTGAGAAACGCCTTTAGAGTTGCCCTGGTCATTAAATCATAATCATTACGAGTATGATTAATGAATTCGACGCAGCTAGCTTAACAATTTTAAACCTGCTGTATCTTCTGCCTTTCTTAATTTGTGCTATTCCTCAGGCCCTGCTACGGATGGGCTTGGGTGATCGCCATACCAGCGAGGGAGCTTTGAGAGGGGGTATTGTCCCCTTGCACAATTGCATTCTAATGTGTACCCTTCTAAGGATAGATGTAATAAAAGTCTGCTCGCCAATCTCCTGACAGCAGGTTATTGCTTTATTCGTTCTTTATGCCTTTAAGGAGATGGAAATGTCTACTAGCCTTCTTAAACCGAATATCTTTTCAGCACTCAAGGACTTGCTGGTGCTGGTGGTAGATCACAATGTAGATAATCTCGTATTGCTCAGGGCGATTCTTGAAGAGTACGAGGTACGAGTGACGACAGCAAGATCCGTAGGAGAAGCACTGCAAGCAATTGCACGAATCAAACCCGATATTCTGATTAGCGACATCCTCATCCCAGTAGAAGATGGCTATTCACTGATTCGCCAAATCAGAAACCTCGAAACCAAGCAGGAAAGACAGCTTCCAGCTATTGCTTTGACAGCTGCCATTTTAGAAGAGGGCAGTACCCTTGCTCTCAATGCTGGATTCCAGATGTACGAAACTAAACCCATTAATTTCGATAAGCTACTGACAGCCATGGTTCGTTTTGCTACTGCTCGTTGATTGCTAACTAGCCCAGTGCTTCGCTCTCCGAATCGCTTCGAGCCAGGTTTGAAAATTATCCTGCGCTTGGGTAGCTCCTGCACCGGGTTGGAAAACGCGATCGCACTTGCGACTTGAGGTGAGTGCCGTGTAATCGTCCCAGAATCCTACCGCCAAACCCGCCGCAAAAGCTGCTCCTTGAGCCGAAGCATCCAGCACCTCTGGACGTTCTACAGCAATCCCTAAAACATCAGCCTGAAACTGCATCAAGAAATTATTCTCACAGGCTCCTCCATCCACCTTCAACAGAGCAATTTGGGTCCCTGTATCCTGGTTAATCGCCTGTACGACTTCTTTAACTTGATATGCGATCGCTTCCAATACCGATCGCACCATATGTTCCCGTTGCACCCCACCCGTAATCCCAAAGAAAGCGCCTCTAGCACTCATATCCCAGTGAGGAGCACCCAAACCACTCAGCGCTGGGACAAAGTAAACGCCACCGTTATCTACCACTTGCCGTGCCATCCCTTCCGTATCGCCAGACGATGTAATAATCCTGATGCCATCCCGCAACCACTGAATGCAGGCACCAGCCGTAAAGATGCTTCCCTCCAAGGCATAGCCAAGTTTGTAATCAGGGAGTGAAGATGCGGCTTCTCCTGTTCTTCCCTGTTCCCGTGCTCCCCTGCTCCCGTGCTCCCCTGCTCCCTTGCTCCCTTGTTCCCCCACTCCCCCACTCCCCTGCTCAAAAGCTGGCTGTGTCCAAGCAATAGTAGAGAGAAGTTGGTTTTGAGAACGCTGCAACTGTTCACCTGTATGAGCAATGAGAAAGCAGCCAGTTCCGTAGGTGCATTTTAATAAACCAGGGCGATCGCAACCATGAGCAAACAGCGCCGACTGTTGGTCGCCTAAAATTGCTGTAATGGGCACCGCATCTCCCAACAACTCAGGTTGAGTGTAACCAAATAGCCCCAAACTGGTTTGAATCTGCGGCATTAGATGCGCCGGGATTTTAAACAGTTCTAACAGCTTGCTATCCCATTGCTGCTCTTGCAGATTCATCAACATCGTGCGGCTAGCATTGCTGTGTTCCGTTGCATGAACCTGCCCTCCTGTCAAGTTCCAGAGAATCCAAGTATCAATGGTGCCTGCGAGAACGTTATTTAGGTCAATAGCGGGGTCTTGCTGACATTGAACCCGTTCTAGTAACCAGGCAAGTTTAGTAGCAGAGAAGTAAGCATCGAGTAACAAGCCAGTGCGATCGCTAATTTCATCTGCATAACCCTGTTGTGTCAACTGATGGCACAGAGGGGCCGTGCGTCGGTCTTGCCAAACAATAGCATTATGCAACGGTCGCCCTGTGGTTTTGTCCCACAATAAACAGGTTTCTCGCTGCACACTCATCCCAATTGCCGCAACATCTGAAGCTTTCACCCCTGCCTTCTGCAACACTGTCTGCATTGCCCAAAGGATATCCTGCCAAATTTCTCTAGGGTCATGCTCCAACCAACCTGGTTGCGGGTAATACTGAGTGAGTTCTTTGTAAGCTTGGCTAACAATTGCGCCTTCCGCATTGAAGAGAATCGCCCGATTGCCTGTGGTACCGAGGTCTAGGGCAAGAACATAGGCAGGATTGTTAGCAGTCATGGTAGAGCTTTCAGTTGTTCGTTCTCATCCCATTTTGCGACAGGTCGAGGCTGGCGTGACACTAAATGTATAGTAAGTTCAAGGAAAATTGAGATAAGGCGATTAGAGTATGCGATCGCACTCCGACTATGGGTAGCCTAGTAAACAAGAAACGGTCTACAGTTTTTCTGAATTGGTCGTGAGGATCTAGATGCGATCGCTTCTTTATCACCTCACAATCACCTAACTCATTTGTAGATGTTTCTGCGGTGTCCGACTTTGACAATGAGGATGACAAGCTTATCTTCTTCTATTCTATAAATTACTCGGTAGTCTCCTACACGTAAGCGTAGCCGTCCCTCACCATTTTTCAGAGCTTTGACACCAGGGAGATAGGGATTCGTCTTGAGTTCGTCAATTTTCGCTGCAATTCTTTGCTGTACGTCTTTGGGAAGCTTAGACAGTTCCTTGAGCGCTGTTCGTAGAAATTCAATGCTGTAATTTTCTTCTGACACCCTACAGTCCTAGCTCTTGTTTGACCTGCTCCCAAGGAATTCGCTCTTGATTTTCTGGATTTGCTTCAGCAAGAAGTGCATCCTGCAAATCCAAATAATCCTCTTCTTCAGAGTCAGCAATATATTGTCTCACCCAAGCTCTGAAAGATTGCCGGAGTTTTCTTCTACCTGCTGTGATATTTTGCTCTATGAAACCAGGAATTTCCTGAGCAGGAAATCCTTCAAAAGCAATGCTGCCATCAATCTCTTTGTATTCTCCGGCTTCAAGTTGATAAATGCGTAGGATGTTCTCGTCAAAGCGCCAAATCTCAGGCACACCCAGACGAGCATAAATCGGCATCCTATCGAGTGACTTACTGGTATAGTCTATTTCTAGTACTAAGTCTGGCGGAGGGTCTTGGTCAAGGTTAATATCCACTCTCCCTCGAATTAAGCTTTCATTCTGGATGTAAAAGCTGTTATCAGGTTCGGCTCCCGCCTCTTTGGCTTTCCGTCTCCAAGTGGTTGAACCATAAGGCTCACAATCTAGCTCCAGTTCGTCTGCCAGCTCTTGCACCAAAAAGCTGATAATTTCTTTGTAGTATTCGTGTGTTTGGGTTGGCATTATAATTTCGAGCGTTCCCCGGTCGTAAGCCACTCTTGAGGAGCGATTATCTCCCATCTCAGCTAGGATATGTTCAAACTCTTCCCAGCTAATGTTGTGGAGTATTTTTGTTTCTCCTTGCTTAAGTTCGCTTTCCTCCTGAATCAAAGCCTGGAAGCGTTCATCTTCTCGAAGGCTGTCAAAAGCAGAGTCAATTTTTGCTTTTTCTCTGTATTCTTCAGGACTCAGATTTATGGCTTGTTGCAAGTCTGCGATCGCCTGCTCAATGTTGCCCTGTAAGGCATAAGAGGCAGCCTTGGTATACCAGGCTTTGTCCTGGTCAGGTTTGAATTGTGTGGCTTTGTCGAAGCTAGCAATTGCTTCATCTAAGCGTCTTAACCCCATGAGCATAAGACCTCGGTTGTTCCAAGCTTCCTGGTAGTCGGGTTTGAATTGTGTGGCTTTATCGAAGCTAGCGATTGCTTCATCTGAGCGTCTCAACTTCCCCAAAGCATTACCCCGGTTGTACCAGGCTTCATAGAAATCCGGTTTAATTTTCAGAGCTTCGTCGAAGCTAGTAAGCGCTTCTTTATAGCATCCTAAGTCAAACAGCAGTTTGCCTCGGTTATTCCAAGCTTCCTGGAAGTCAGGTTTGAATTTTAGGGCTTTATCGTAGCTCTCAATAGCTTCATCTAAGTGACCTAACTTTCCCAGCGTGATGCTTCGGTTATACCAAGCTAGGTAGAAGCTTTCTCGAATTTTTACTGCTGTATTGAAGCTAGCAATCGCATCTTCAAAACGTCCTAAGTTTCCTAGCGCAATGCCCCGGTTATTCCAAGCATCCGGAAAGTCAGGTTTGAATTTTAGGGTTTTGTCATACTTAGTGAGAGCTTCGCTGTATTGCCCAACTTTCAGGATCACATTGCCCCAATTGTTCCAGGCATAGTGGTAGTCTGATTTGAAACTCAGAGCTTTGTTGTAGCTGGTGATTGCCTCATCGTAGTGTCCCAACTCCCCCAGCGCAATCCCCCGATTATTCCAAGCTTGGTGAAAGTCTGGTTGAATTTCTAGAGCTTTATCGTAGCTAGAGATCGCATCTTCGTAACATCCCAAGTACAACAGCGCAACTCCCCGGTTGTACCAGCCTTCATGAAGGTCGGGTTTGATTTTCAAGGCCTTATCCCAGTTAGCGATCGCTTCTTCGCGGCGTCCCAACTCAGCTAGTACAATACCCCGGTTGTACCAAACTTGGTATAAATCCGGTTCCATTTCCAGAACTTTGTCGAAGCTAATGATTGCCTCTTCAAATTGCCCTGAGTTCATCAGCACAACACCCAGGTTGTAACGGGCTTCGTCTGTTTTGACTTCCAGGGGTTTGTTGTAACTAGCAATCGCTTCTTTAGGACGTTCTAAAAGAGGAATACTCATAGGGGTATTTCTTCAATTCAAGTTTTGCCAAATTGGTCATATGGGCGGAATTGCGATCGCTGCTCTACAACCTTCAATAATTGCCTGTTGCCTGGGCTAGGCTTCAATTTCCTGCATCTCTTGAGGAACTTGAATTTTCGGCAGTGGCTCTAGCGGAGTCTCTACAGGAGAACATTGGCAATAACAGATAGCGACAGTTTCAAACTCACTAGTAGGCAGTTCTGGAGCGTACTCCTCTACTCTAACCACTTCCCAATCGCCAACCCTGCTATGAGTTCAAAGTCCCCCTTTTGAAGGGGGATTTAGGGGGATCTTCAACGATAGGGTATGGTAAAAGTGACTTCTCCGACATCCTCTAACTCCTAACTCCTTCCCCATCAATCAAGCATACAAACTCGCCACATATTCCCCATAACCGTTATAGGGAAGCGTGGGGATTTTTTCCCATTTCAATCCCGGCCCTTTGCTGATGAACTTTTCCGTTGCTTGTGACCAACGAGGATGAGGCTTCTTAGGATTAACATTCGCCTCAAAATCGTACTCATGGGCATCGATTGTGTTCCAAAACGTCGCTGGCTGAGTGTCAAGAAACTCAATTTTTGCGATCGACTTTGCCCCCTTGAAACCATACTTCCAAGGCAACACCGCTCGAATTGGCGCACCGTGTTGTTTCGGGAGCAGATGACCATAGTTACCAATGGCAAAAAATGCCAGTTCATTTGCCATTTCCTCAAGGCGCAACCCTTCGGTGTAAGGCCAAGGTAACTTTTGTCCCAATGTCCAAAACGGGCCAACTGTGATTTTAGGCTCGTAATAAGACGTAAAGCGCACAAATTTCGCTTTGTCTGTTGGTTCGACTGCCGCAATCAGCGACTTCATCGGGAATCCAATCCAAGGCATCACCATCGACCATGCTTCGACACAACGAAACCGATAAATGCGCTCTTCTATAGGAAAGGTTTTTTGCAAATCGTCCAAGTCATAGGTACGGGGGTTTTTCACCAAACCCGTTACTTCAACTTTCCAGTCTTCCGTTGGCAACGCTTGAGCCGCTTGCCAGATCGATTTGGTACTGCCAAACTCATAGTAATTGTTGTACTGTCCCGCTAAAATTCGGTCTGTAGTCGGTCGGTCAACGTCTGAGAAAGCAGGATTTTGCTTGGCTTTTATACTTCCAGTATCCAAGGTAGCGGCTAATTTGCTGTTCACTTCCTCACCCTTCTCACAGCCGAGAATTGGCATCAGACTTGCTCCGATACCAGTTCCCACCAGGATTTTCAGGAAGCGGCGGCGGTTGAAATAAACGGATTCTGGAGTAACGTCTCGCTCTGGGATTTCCCAGGATTTGGGCACGCGAATCAGTGTCATCGGATACAAAAAAGCTTACGGCTGAGGCTACTTGCTGATTTAAGGTAGATGCTATCTCGTGCATCCTTAAAAATCACTTTGCTGCTTTCGATCCTATCGCTTCTACTTTCACTGATTGAGAAAACGTGCGCGGAAACCCAACTTCTTCAGATAATCCTGTAGGGGCACGACATGTCGTGCCCCTACAGGATACTACACGCAACTGAGAATTGCTATATTTCTTAATTCAACAACACCAGAATCGTCAGAAGTTAGGCTAGAGCCTGTCCTCCCTCACTATCGCGACCAAGATGAAGGAGCATAGGCAGTACCCTTGCGGCAGACTGGAGCCTCGCCAGCATCAGGTAGTTGGCTTACAGTATAGCTCTGACCGTTAACCGTGAAACCCTCAGAAACACCCCGTAGCGTCCCAAAACCGCAGGCATTAATAGAGACTCGTCGAGTTGTCAGTGTCGGAATACCTACAGTCACGCTTTGACTGGGCGTAAATCCTACCGCTACAATCCTACCTTCAGGCGTTTTGAAGTCAGCCGTCCGGGCTTCTGCAAATTGTCCGTTTTTACAGCGAGGTAAGCTCTGAGTGGGTAAATTAGCAATCGTCAATGATTTCGTATCCACTTGTATCGTTGCAGGGGGATTTTTAGGGAGAGTAACCTTAACTTCCCCACAACTCCCGGCTAAGGCAGCTTTGTTGCGGACACTGGAACCTAACCCTACTGCGACTTTACTACCAGCAGTAGCGCTGATGATCACATCCTGCCCCACCCGATAAACTTGATTTCCACCGAAGGGAATTGCCCCACCGGGTAATGCTGCGATCGCTAACACCCCTAAGCTCAAAATAGAAGCTTTCCCAAATTTAGCAACGGTTGGTAGATGACTCATTTGTATACCTTTGAGGATTTGTGGCTATTGTAGAAAGCTTCTAGCTGCCTCAAAAACGGGAAAATTACGGAAAAATTGTTATTCTCTGCAAGGAGCTATTCCGAATATTCACTGATAAAAAAATTTCCTAGAAGTGATAAGCGAGTCTGGTTTACCTGAACATTTGTACTATTTTAAATCATCCTAGGGTGGGCACTACTTACCAAGGCTAAACTCAGTCTTTCAACTTCTGTAGGTAGTGCCCACCCTACATTTTCCTCTGTCTTAGAGGAACATTAGAATGGATAGAGACGACAGGACATTCTGAAAGTCTCCTCATTTTGGAGGCCCGTTGGAGAAATAATATTTAATTGAGCTTGAAGGTATAAGCTTCAGACGAAAATGAAAATCAGTAGGATGTTAATTTTTATCATTGGAATTGCTCTGAGCTGTGTCTTTGCGATCGCTTATGGTTTCTCTTCTAGAATTGAAGCTCAATCTACTAGTAAAGTTACCCAATCAAAGATTGTCATTAATCAAGTTGGCTACTATCCTAATGCACCTAAAACAGCTTTCTTAATTAATTTAACCAATCCTCCAACAGGTAAAGTCCAATTGGTTAATTTCAG
>JBFLZA010000432.1:0-8124 GCA_040756535.1 Cyanobacteriota bacterium | reverse complement strand
ACAGTACTATAAAACTTTTTCCCCACCCCCTATTTTTACAAAATGTTATAATTATCAGAACTTCCCCCTCTTCACTATGCTTAAGCCAAATAGCGTAGAGTTTTTAAGACATATTACTGATGCCAAAAAATTGGACAAAGGAGAGAATAATCTACCACCATGAAAACACCCGATTTGGAAATACTACTCTCATCTGAAAGCCTATCTATATCAGGGCTTAAATATATTCCTAACTACATTACTATTGATAAACAGAATCAATTACTCGATTCCTTAGATCAAGAGGAATGGTCAATAGAATCTATAGAATTCAAAAGAAGAATTCAGCAGCATGGATATAGATATATCTATAAAGATGGTGTTTTGGTTGGAGCGAACTACTTGGGGCCTTTGCCTGAATGGGCACAAAGTATTGCCCTACGTCTGCACAACGAGAGTTTAACAGCAATAGTTCCCGACCAACTCACGGTTAATGACTACCAACCCGGAGAAGGATTGACGAGTCATATTGACTGTGTGACTTGCTTTGGTAACACAATTATCACTTTAAGCTTGGGCAGTGCCTATGTGATGGAATTCACACATTCTCAAACCTACGAAAAGAGAGAAATTCTGTTGTTACCAGGAAGCTTACTAGTTTTACAGGGAGAAGCTAGATATGTTTGGAAACATAGCGCTGCTCACCGTAAGATTGATTACTATCAAGGTAAAGAATATGTTAGATCCAGAAGGGTTGCTCTGACGTTTAGACAAGCTGTATTTCCTTATAAATGACAGTAAAAGGAAGTATGAAGTGTCGGCGAGAGAGAGAATATCGACAAAAGTTTCTCACTTGCTCGAATTGAAACTCATCGATGAACTGAAAATAGGAGGATAGAGTTATTATTTCAATCCTTCATTTTTAAACCCCTATATTTATAGGGGAATGAAGTTGGCACTAAAAAAGTTTAAGTCCGTTACGCGAACCCCTTTTGTCGTTCACAATTCAGCCTTCAGGTGACTTGTATAAATTTCCGAAATCAAGCCTACCGAGCTGCCAAGTCCTACTGGCAAGGCACTCATAGAACCGCTTCTCCGGGAGAAACTTTAGAGCGAATTCGACCCTACTTTAAGTCAATAGGACTAACCCGCATTGCTAATATTACAGGCTTAGATAGGATTGGCATTCCGGTGACAATTGGCATTCGCCCAAATAGCCGTAGTGTTGTCACCTCTTCTGGTAAAGGCAGTACTTTGGAGGCAGCAATCGTTTCGGCTGCGATGGAGTCTATTGAACTGTACTGTGCTGAAATTATTGACTTACCTGAAATCACCCTCTCCTATGCTCAACTTGCACAGAAGTATCCGGTTATTGCCTTAGAGCATTTACATTTGCGCGAAAATTCACTGTTTAACGTGAATCAACCAGAGCAGTGGTGTTTAGGCTGGGATATTATCCAGCAAACTGAGGTAGCAGTTCCGGTTCAGGCTGTCTCGATGAACTACTCTAGATTTTGGTACCAAGAGTTTGCCAATTTGGGTTCATTCGAGATGGGTTCTAATGGTTTAGCCTCTGGAAACCATTTTTTAGAAGCGCTGAGTTCAGCTTTGTATGAAGTCATTGAGCGAGATGCTGTCTCTTGTCACCTCGAAGCATTTTGGCAAACCAACCGCCTGCGAAGAGTCCGTTTAGAAACCATTGAATCGCCTCTGGTTTTAGACTTGTTGGCAAAATTTGAAGCGGCACAAGTCGTTCCTATCCTGTTTGATTGTACCGTCGATACTGAAATTCCTGTATATCGAGCTTATCTGTACGACCCCAGCGGAAGTGCACCTAATAGTCACGGTTATGGAGCGCATCTCGACCCTGAAGTGGCGATGGTGAGAGCCTTAACGGAAGCTGCTCAAACTCGGGCGATTGTAATTTCAGGAGCAAGAGATGACTTATTCCATCAATACTATACAACGCTTAGAATTAAACGAAATTATAGCTATGAGGTATCTAATCTTGAATCTAATCCACCAACAGTAGATGCTAGATTGCGCTCCTCAGAATCTACTGGCACGTTTGAGGAAGATATCGAAATTATCTTAAAAAAATTGCAGCGAGTTGGTTTAGATCAAGTGATTGTATTTGATTTAACTCCACCCGATTGGGATATTTCTGTAGTAAGGGTAATTGTGCCAGCCTTAGAAGCCTCCTTTAATAGAAACTATAAGGCAAAAAGCCGTGCAATTACCTTTGCAGAACGACAGCGTTTAGCGGGAATGGAATTAAAGTCTAAAGCTGTTCGAGAAGAAGAAACGCATCGACCCGCTGGCGGGGTGTTTTAACTCAGAATTATGAATTATGAATTATGAATTATGAAATTGGGAAAATTTGACTCCATTTATTAACGAATACCATGAAAAAAATAGTCGTATTTTTAGGGCCATCGCTGCCTATAGCGGAAGCGAAAGCAATTCTCAACGCTGTCTATCTTCCTCCAGCGAAGCAATCCGATTTACTCAGTGCTGTAACCACCTATAGACCGGATATTATTGCTCTGGTTGATGGTTTTTTTCTCAATGACCCATCGGTATGGCACAAGGAAATTTTATACGCGCTTGAGCAGGGAGTGGCGGTATATGGAGCCAGCAGTATGGGTGCTTTACGAGCCGCTGAAACAGAAAAATTCGGGATGATGGGTGTGGGTGAAATTTACCGAATGTACGCTAGTGGAGAACTTATTGATGATGACGAAGTTGTCATGGTTCATGGGCTAGAAGATACGGGATATCGTCCGTTATCGGAACCGATGATAAATGTTCGCGCTACCTTTCATCGTGCTAAGAAGGAGGGAATTATTGATGAAAATTTGTGCGAACAGTTGATAGCGATCGCAAAATCAATTTACTTCCCCGAACGCACCTTTTCCACCATCTTCCGTAAAGCGACTGCGGCAAATATTTCACCAAAAAAATTAGAACAAATGGCGCAGTTTGTTAAAGAGAAATATGTCAATCTCAAGCGCCAAGATACCCTGCTACTTCTAGAAACGCTTCGAGATTTACCTGAAACCTTGCCTTCCGCAAAGCCGAATTTCCCCCTTGCCCGCAACCAGTTTTTTACAAGTCTTTATAATCGAGATCGAATGGTGCTACGGAATGGCACGGCGGTTACCTTAGGAGATATTGTTGGATATGCGGCATTGCACCTACCGGATTTTAATGAAATCAACTTACACGCGACTAATCGAGCCTTGGTGCAAATTTTAGCTGAACTTCTAGATATTGAAGTGTCTCAGAAAGATGTAGAGAAAGAGAGTCGGCGCTTTCGGGAGCAACATTATCTTTTTCAGGAAGAGCAGCTAATTCAATGGCTAGATGAAAATGACTTAACACCAGAGGAATTCAACCAACTGATGTATGAGATGGCTCGTTGTCGTCGCTTACAAAATTGGCTGCTGACGAGAAAATCTCATGAGAAGAATACCAAGATTTTACTCGATGAATTGCGATTGCAGAATCGTTATCAAGAATGTGCTGATGCCACTGCTAGAAGAGAAAAACTTGCTCAAGAACACTATCCTAATTTTCTGGAAGAACATTATAACGATTGGACGATAGTGCAGTTAGCCGTAGAGCATCAACGGGCGACGAAAAGTCAGATGAGTCTTCAGGAAGATTGGACAAACGAGGCGGGTTTCCTGTCTCAGGAATTGTTGAAACTGGAACTTCTGCGATCGCATCTAGCTAGGAAAGCAGTACAAAGCATTGAATCGCCTTCAATAGAGGAATAAATGGGGTTTGTGCTTGCTCTGTTTCGTAACCTCACTCATGACAGATGTTTTGAAATATATTGCAAATCCGATTATTATAGCTAGCGATCGCATTTCAATCCTCAGATAGTTGACAGCGGTCTTCCGTACCCAGTTTCCTAAGGAACGGTGAGCCGCTAATCTCTCGCCGTTTCAAGCTGTTGATGTCGCTACTGATTCGGCTGATGTCTCTGAAAACCCAGATCGTGTTCACAACTCAAACATTCCTATTTATCCCGTTACACTCTATTCTGAGAAGATTGAGCTTTAACCAGGTAAGAGGAACAATAAGGACAATCGTAGAGCAATGAAGCACATTTCCTTCTCCAGTCTTCGTGCTCGTCTGTTGCTTCTCGTCCTTTTGGCGATCGTTCCAGCTTTAGGACTCATCCTTTACACGGCTTCCGAGCAACGGCGAGGTGCTGCCACTGAGGTACAGGCAAATGTACTGCGGTTAGCAAAGTTCGCTGCTGCCAATCAAGGGCAAGCCACTGAAGGAGCCCGCCAACTCCTACTTGCCCTGTCACAACTCCCGGAAGTGCGTCAAGGCAATACAGATAGATGCAACCAGCTATTTGCCAAGCTCCTTCAGCAGTACCGTCCCTATGCCAACTTTGGCGTACTAGATAGAAATGGCAACACGATTTGCAGTGCCCTTCCCTATACGGGAACCGTCAATGCAGCAGACCGCGCTTATTTTCGGGGTGCGCTTGATACTCGCGATTTTGCAATTGGTGAGTATCAAATTGGTCGGATTACGGGTAAGGCATCCGTTAATTTTGGCTACCCCGTTCTCAATCGAGCCGGAAAGGTTCAGGCAGTGGTATTGGCTGCATTGGATCTCGCTTGGCTCAATCAACTAGCCGCTGAGGCGCAGTTACCCAAGGATTCAGTACTCACGGTGATTGACCGTAACGGCAAAATCCTAGTGCGATATCCTGACTCCAAAAACTGGGTGGGTAAAACGTTCCCCGCAGAACCCCTGATTAAAACCATCCTGACTCAAGGAGAAGGCACCGCTGAAATACAGGGGATTGATAACATGGAACGCCTCTATGCATTTACACCTCTAAGGGGTGAAATCCAAAGCCAGGATGCGTATGTAACGATTGGTATTCCTAGAGCCATTGCCTTTGCCGAAGCCAATCAGCTTTTAACCCGCAACCTTACTAGCTTGGGAGTAGTCGGTGTCCTTGCCTTGGTTGCAGCTTGGGTTGGGGGAGATGTATTTCTCCTACGGAAAGTGCAGTCTTTAGTCAGCACAACAAAACGGCTGCGTCGTGGAGATCTAAGCGCTCGCACCGGACTAGCTGATGAACCGGGAGAATTAGGTCAACTCGCTCGTGCGTTTGATGATATGGCCCAGGCGGTGGAAAGCCGCGAAAAAGCGATCGCAACCCTCAATCAAGACTTGCAGCGTCGTGTCAATGAATTACAAACCTTATTTGATGTGATTCCCATCAGTATTGCGATCGCAGAGGATACTGAATGTAACAAAATTCGCGTCAATCGTGCATTCGCTCAGCTCTTGAACATCCCTCCTAGTGCCAACGCTTCTATCACTCCACGCGATAACGAAGCTCAATCTCCGTACAAGATGCTCCATGAAGGGAGAGAACTGCAAGGAGATGAACTGCCTCTACAGCAAGCGGCGACTCGTGGAGTAGAGGTTCGGGATGTAGAGGTCGATATTGTGCGTGAAGATGGAGCCGTGTTTAACCTATTTGGCTATGCGGCACCCTTATTGGACGAACAAGGCCACTCTAGAGGAGCAGTCAGTGTATTTTTAGATATCACAGAGCGCAAGCGAACGGAAACTCTATTCCGTTTTCTGGCCCAAGCGAGTGGTGTGCTTGCAACGTCGTTGGATTACCAAACCACTCTCGATAATATTACACGCCTTGCTGTTCCCGATTTGGCAGACTGGTGTACCATCGATACCTTGGAAGATAGTTTCAATATCAAGCGAGTTGCACTCCACGGAACTTCTGAGCAGGTTGAACAGGTACGCGAGTTGATCAATCGCTACCCACTCGACCCCAACGATCAAAAGCAGGTTGTGGCGAGGGTACTTAGAAGCAGACAGAGCGAGTTAGTCCCTCATCTACTCGACTCAGATTTAATTGCGATCGCACATGAGGAGGAACACCTCAACCGATTGCGTTCTCTCAATATGCAATCCTACATCTGCCTGCCACTCTTAGCACGGGAACAAATTCTTGGCGTCATCTCGCTGGTATATGGTGAGTCGGGGCGACGTTATAGTGAGGCTGACTTACCGTTGGCTCAAGAACTGGCTCGTCGTGCTGCCTTAGCGATCGATAATGCAAGACTTTACCGCCAAACTCAGGAAGCGAACCGGATTAAGGATGAATTCTTAGCCACCCTCTCCCATGAACTCCGCACACCCCTCAACGGCATTTTAGGATGGTCTCAAATGCTGCGTCAGGGCAGCTTGAATGAAACCGCTTCTGCTCGTGCACTGGAAACGATCGAGCGCAATGCCAAAGCCCAAGTCCAGCTCATTAACGACTTGCTCGATATCTCTCGCATTATTCAAGGCCAAATGCGCCTCGATGTACGTCCGGTTGAGCTAGTAAAAGTCATTGAGGCAGCGATTGAGGTGGTGCGTCCTGCGGCCGATGCCAAAGATATTCGCCTCCAATCTGTACTCGACCCTTGTGCTGGCCCTGTTTCCGGTGATCCAGATCGCTTGCAACAGGTTTTATGGAACCTGCTGTCCAATGCCATTAAGTTCACCCCTAAACGAGGAAGAGTCCAGATTCGGTTAGAGCGCATCAATTCTCATGTAGAAATTATCATCAGCGATACAGGCAAGGGAATCAGTACCGAGTTTCTGCCTTATGTGTTTGAGCGCTTCCGTCAAGCGGATAGTTCCATAACGAGAAATCACGGTGGATTGGGACTAGGACTGGCGATTGTACGGAGCTTAGTGGAAATGCATGGTGGAACGATTCAGGTGGAAAGTCCGGGAGAAGGACAAGGGTCAACCTTTACCGTGAAGTTGCCTATCATGGTGGTTCACAGCAAGCCCAGTCCGGAGCGTCGGGTGCATCCCACCGCAGCAAGTGATGAGAGCGATGACAATCAACTGGATGAGTCGATTAATCTTAATCAGTTGCGGATATTGGTTGTGGACGATGAACCTGACGCCCGCGAACTGCTAACGACAGTTCTCCAAACCTATGGAGCCGCTGTTGCAGTGGCAGCATCCGGTAGTGAAGCGATGAAAATTCTTGAGGAGTTTGAACCCCAAGTACTGATTAGTGATATTGGGATGCCGGGTGAAGATGGGTATTCATTTATCCGCCGAGTGAGAACGCTCGATGCCCAACGGGGGGGAAGGATTCCTGCTGTTGCCCTCACTGCTTATGCTAGGGAGGAGGATCGTAGGCGATCGCTATTAGCAGGGTTCCAGATGCATTTGCCCAAGCCAGTTAATCCTGATGAATTGATCGTAGTTGTCGCCAGCCTTACGGGGCGGATTGGCAGAAGTTGATATGAACGCAACTCGGTATCAATTACGAATTACGAATCGTTAAGGATGTATCTGCAACTAAATCTGCGATCGCGGCAATTAATCCTTCGGGTTCGAGCGGTTTGGCAATATACCTTTGGAACCCTGCTTCTAAAGCTTGCTGTTGAGCTGCCTTCCCCACATAAGCTGTCAGGGCAATTGCTGGCACTTGCCCTCCTTTGTGTCCATCCAAAGTTCTAAGCCTTTGCATGAACGAGTAGCCATCTTCGTCAGGCATGGCAATATCGCTGATGATTACATCAGGTTGCCAGTCTGCAAATACTTCGAGAGCTTCACTGACACAGTTAACTGCTGTCACCTCTACTGCCTGGAGTTCCAGAGCTATAGTAATTAAGTCACAAGTGTCCTCGTTGTCGTCTACAGCCAGTACCTTTAAGCCTTCTAAAGTGGAGTGATTGAATGCCACTTTTCTCTCTCTTAATCTTTTGGGACAAAAATCTAGATAAAATTCTTAGAAAAGAAGTATAACTTTATATTTCACTACACCAAAAGGAGTACAACAACCGTCTAAAGGTAGAGGTAATGGTTTTACCTCTTCCCGCAAGAAGGCTCCCGTCATAATCGCGAGATTTGACGGTGAGATGAATTGCGGTCAACAGGAGCGAATCTTAACAGTTCTACCCATACTTGTAATGGGTAAGACATGATATCATTCTCTTATGTTAGTACTCGAAGCCAAGCTAAAAGGAACCCCTACACAGTACAACAAGTTGGATGAAGCAATCCGCACAGGACAATTCATCCGCAATACTTGCTTGCGTCACTGGGAAGACAATAAAGGGGTCA
>JBFLZA010000431.1:0-8151 GCA_040756535.1 Cyanobacteriota bacterium | reverse complement strand
TCTACAACCAATCTAGGGTGGATAGGTCTCGCAATTTTCAATTCGGTTCTCTGGAGAGCCACGTTTTCCGAACTTTTGGGTTTGGTGTTGCCCTTGATCAGGGTGTTACCACTTGAACTCTGGTGGGAGAACCTATGCGATTCCACTACTATATTAGCAAAATTTTCTGCAAGCTGCTAATATAGTAAGTTTGTTTCCCTTTTTCAACAGACTAGCGTAGAGCGATGTCAGACCTTAATCTCACCGCCAAATCCCGCTCCGGATAAACCGCAACCATCGTCACTTTTTTCCGGTTCAAAAACAGCCCCCCAAGAGCGCCCAAACCGAGGCCACCCAAGATTTCTTCAGTAGCGATCGCATGATCGCCAGTTAGGGCAGCCAGTGCCGCAGCCGCACCTGCTCCAACAGCAGCACTGGTCAAAATCGAACCCGTGCTAGCTCCCTTCCTTGCTTCTTCCGTTCTCGTGATCACATTCGAGGTGGCGTTGATAGAGTAAGATTTCGGCTGCCTGTCATACCCGTTATACACAATCAGCTCTTTGGCAACGAACTGAGTCCCTCGATAAGCGGGTTTCAGTTCGCCCTTAATCTCACTCCCTTGGGCAATTAGAGTACTACCATCACGACCTTTGACATCTCTGGCCACAGTTAACGTTAAGGGTACCTTTTCATCCGGCATTAACAAGACTTTGTCTTTGTCATAGCGGACGGAAATAGAAGTGCCCGAAGGAACGAATCTGTTGTAGGATGCCGATTGGGGATAACGAGTTTGAGCAAAAACGGGTGCAGTGGTGACGAGGGGAACAACAGCACTGCTCGTAATCGTCAGTGCTAACAAGGTCGCCGTTCCAGATTTCCAAGAATTTAAGGTGAACATGGGAGATTCTCTCTAGTGAACTCAATCAGTGAGCCTTGAATGGAGAAAGGAAGAAGAATAAGGAGAGATTAAAAAATGAAAAGCCCTTTTAACCGCCCTTTTTGGGAGCGGTATTCATCTCTCAAATTTCATTACTTTTAGAGGTAAAGCCCTGCTTAATTGGAGGCAGTACTCAGCTAGCTGCCTTCATTCTTCCTTTAAACTAATCGACTGAAAGGTAACCTAAATGTTCCTATCAAAGCTATATTTAAACTAACTTCACACAAGACAATAACACCTCATCCGATCGCCTCATCCGATTGGGAGAGCGCACCCAATGGCGTTACTAAATCGGTCAGTAAAATTGTTGGTTCATCCAACTACACAAAGGCTCAGTTAAGAATAGCTAGACTCCACCGAAAAATAGCCAATATCCGCAAGGACACGCTGCACAAGCTTACAACCTATATCAGCAAGAAACACGCTGTTATTGGACTGGATAGCGCCGACGCTTCCAGGGTGAAGCAGGAAGAAAATGGTAACGTTTGTTAGCATTTTTGGAGCGGATAAAGTCTCTCCTTACTGAGGAAGTTGAAATACCTGTTGAGCGATGAGAACAGGCTTGTTCCTATATTCGGCTTCCACTGTTCTTTGTAAATTCAAATTCCAGGTTAATTGGTAATCCCTGGTAATATCACTCACCGCAAAGGGACGGACGATACCCGTCACAACAACTTTAGTTTCAGGGCGTATAGGCAGTTCAGGAGACCTATTCACAACCAGCAAATCTCGCCCCCCAAACCACTGATCTTCATCGAGAGTAAACGCTGCTGGATCGAGTACCTCTTTGATTTCTGCTTCTACCGCAACAGGCTGGTTATAAAATAGACCAGGGTTACTGGTGATTTGACCCGGTTTAGGGGCTAGAGCTAAAGATTGAGCAATAATGACGGGTTTGTCTTCATATTCTAAATAGGTATCAGGCTGCAAGTTTAAATTAAACTCTCTGACAACATCAGCAATATTAAACCTGCGAACTTCGCCTGTTACTTGGATATCAATGTTGTTAGGAGGGAGATTAAAGGGAGCTCCTGATGCATTAATCACTAGAATGTCTTCACCATTAAACAACTTCTGATTACTAAGGGTGAAGGCGTTTTCACTAAATAGGTTTTCGACATCACTTCTAATTGTTACCTTTTGACCAATGAGGTCATCGGTTCTATTAACAACTTCTTGTGCAGTAATATTGCGATCGGGAGCAGTCGCACGAGGCCCTTTGTAGGCGCAAGCAGGAAGAAGCATAGCCATTAGGGTTAGGGCAATTAGGCTTGTGCCAACACGTATACTACCAGCCAAACGGATAAAATGATAATTATTAAACATTTTCCAATTTCCTCATTGATGCGATTAATATCAGCTTGAACATGGTGGAAGTGACCATGTCGGTAATGATTCCCTTACTTATTGACTAGAATGACCTGACTGGAAGAAAGAATCTGGTATTACTTTAAATACAATTGAAAGGCGATCGCATCTTTCTTGAGGGTAGCGTTTGCATCTTTCTGTATGAAGATTTTTTATAGAGGGAGTGAGGAGTCACATAGCTCAAAGACACCAGGGACATTCCGAGCCGTTGCAGTGCATTCAGGGTTATGACAGCGAGAGACGCCTAACTGGCTATGGTGTTACAGCTAGCTGAAGGCATCACCTCTTATACCAGGATGATACCATCAGGCTCAAAATTGTTCTAATTTTGTTGATTTTGTCAATAGATTAGGGATAAGAATTTCTGATTTTTCCAAACAATCTAAAGGATTTGTGATTTTCCTGAATAGTTGCTAAAGATTTGTTGCTTTTTTGAGGATGGGCTAATATTATTTGTGTTGTGAAAAGATACACATAGATCCCTCCCAACCCTCCTGAAAACAAGGGGGGTGTTTTTTTGAGAACTCCTATTCTTCCTATCCTCGGAGATGCACCAATCCTAAGAAAAGAGCTGATTCTTATCGGGTTCTCTGTCAGGATTTGTAAGGTTCAGTCATTCTTGAAGACTGCTCCCCACCCCTCCGATGAATAACAGTTACACCCAGTTGTGTTCAATCGTAGTACTTTGACACAGCCTGGGAAGCTCCCGACAGCAGGGAATGCAGAGGGAGGGAAAGTTACCTCATATTTTTCACGCCTAACCGACGGGTGGAACGTCATTTAACTCCACTACAGGAACCGACGATAAAATCACATCTGTTTTGTTTTGCACGATCGCAATAATATCCCCGAAATAGCGGATTAACGTATCTGGAGTTGTGTCACCCAAGGTAGTTTGAACTTCAAGGACGTAGTCATTTAGGTTACCGAACACTTGAATTTGATCACCTTCGCTTTGATTAAAATCTGTAATGGAGGCGTAGGGTATCCCAGTGTAGTAATCGGGCTCCTCAAGTTGCAAAACAAAGGTATCCGCTCCTGTGCCTCCGGTGAGGGTATCAAAGTCGAACCCACCGACAATTCCATATATAAAATCGTCGCCAGTCCCACCTAACAAGCTATCACTCCCTCTGCCGCCTTTTAGCGTGTCATTGCCTTCCCCGCCATCCAAGACGTCATACCCCAACACCGTATCATTTTCCCCATCGCCCTCTAGAAGGTCATCACCCTGAGCACCATACAAAGTATCGCTGCCCGTACCCCCTTTAAGGGTGTCATTGCCTGAACCGCCATACAACCAGTCATAACCGAGCTCGCCCTCTAAAAGGTCATCACCGCGCATACCATACAGGGCATCATGACCATTTCCCCCATATAGGCTGTCATTGCCTGATTCACCATAGAGAACATCATTGCCCTCCTCACCGTAGAGAACGTCATTACCTTGATCAAGACCACCATACAAGGTATCGCTATCCCCTCCTCCGTATAGGGTGTCGTGACCGAACCCACCATCCACTTCATCCGTGCCTCCTCCAGCGTTCACAAGGTCATCACCGCTGAGGGCATCAATGAAATCGGCTAGATTAGTGCCCGCAATCGTGTCGTTTCCAGAAGTACCTGTGATATCTGCCATATCAATTCCTGCTGAATTTTGAATAAACTACACGTCTCAATCGGTTAATTAAGCAATCCAGTTCAAAAAAGTTGGAAAAAAATTTTCAGGTTTCCTAGGAAATCTGTGGCAAAATCAGCCGTTAATTAAAAATTAATCTTTATGAAATGAGAAATACGTTGCTTTTACTATCCAATACATGATTCAAAACATATTTAATCGCTTTTGTCAATTCTAAATCTCCCTCAAAAATTGGCTCTTCCTACCTGACCTTTTGTAAATCTGTAGCTGATGCCTCGCAGGGAGGAGGAAATACAGTGGCAAAATTTCTAATTTTTTGTAATATTTGTTAAAAAAACGTATAACCATGAATCAACCTAATTTAGAACAACTCTCCGCTCAACTGGAAAGCTCAAACTCTCGCGATCGCATGGTGGCGCTTGCCTTACTGCGCGACGTTCCGGCAGAAACAGCAGTGCCTTTAATTAAAAAAGTATTAGACGACAACAATTTGCAAATTCGCTCAATGGCAGTATTTGCCTTAGGAATTAAGCAAACTGAGGAATGCTACCCCATTTTGGTCAAATTGCTCGAAACTGACCCCGACTACGGTATTCGTGCAGATGCAGCCGGTGCTTTGGGTTATTTAGGCGATCAAAGAGCGTTTGAACCTCTGGTTCGGGCGTTCTACGAAGACACAGACTGGTTAGTGCGTTTTAGTGCGGCTGTATCGTTAGGTAATATTAAAGACCCTCGTGCGCGTGAGGTGCTAACCCAAGCGCTTGATAGTCAAGAAGTCGTCGTGCAACAAGCCGCGATCTCAGCCTTAGGTGAAATCAAAGCAACGGAAGCGGTTGATGATATCCTGCGCTTTGCTCAATCCGATGATTGGCTGGTGCGCCAACGCCTAGCAGAAGCCCTGGGTAATCTTAAAAGTGATAAAAGCATCTCCGCGTTAAAATTTTTGGAGAAAGATAGCCATCCTCAAGTTTCCGAAGCGGCATCAATCTCTCTGCGGCGCTTGGCAGAAGCTTCAGACGAGGCATAAAGCGATCGCTTAGAATCTAAAACTGTAAAGTAAAAAATCGTTAACGCTTTCTCACGTACTTCATGGATATTAAAGAGTTTTTTGAGCAGAGTGCGGGTAAATGGTTCTCTCAGCGTACCAGTCACCATCTAGCGTTTAGGCAAGCTGAAAATGGCAAGTCCAACATCATTATTGAAATGATTGCTGCCGATGACCCAGAAGTGGTTAAACTCTGCGAACTGTATGAAGTGGATGCAAGCCTCGCTTTGTGTGGCGCAAGGGTGACTTGGGACGGCACGATGGAATGGGATGAAGACAAAGAAAATCACAAGGGTTCTACGGTGCTTGTCCCTGTTCCTGACTTAGATAAGCCGAATGAGGGACGGCTGTTGCGAGAAATGGGTTACGCGGAGAAAGCGCCTGTTGCCGGACGATACAGCATGGGGAGCGATGATGCCCTGACGCTGATTACTGATTATGAGACGATGTATTCTGAGGAGCGTCTGTGGTTTGCCAGTCCCAACTTGCGGCTGCGTACCAGTATCCTCAAGCGGTTTGGTGGCTTTAGTATGGCATCTCTGTGTTCAGAAATTCGCATGGGTGTAGGTCAGGCACCACAGCAAAGTGAAGATGCGGCAGCTCAAGCTTGAGATCAACCAGAGGCGATCGCATCCAGAATAATTTTCTTTAGCAACAATTTCCAACTCCCCCGTCCTGCCTACCCTTAAAGGGTAAAGGGCGGGGTTTTTCGTTATTAGCGTTTTTAAGTATCTATAAAAAAAGAGTTTTTGTTATTTTTTAATCCTAGTAAATATGGAGTTTTACAACCGATTCATTAAGAATTATAAATTATGAAAAGTTGGAAGGAGATTTAAACTCCCGCCAACGAGAGAGTGAAATGGGCACGCCTCCTAGTGCGACAGAGTCCTAACTCCGAAACAACTTTAGAGGGGAACTCAAACCCAATTCATAATTCATAATTCATAATTCATAATTCAGAAATCCCTTTATTGCACTTGGGCCTAAACCATCATTGTCCCTTTCAGAGTGTTTCCACCCATAGCACCAGAATAGACCAAGCCTCTGGGGGTATCCATCGTTAGAATTGCGCCATCTCGGATAATTTTGGTGGCATCCTTAACACCCACAATAACTGGCACACCTAAACGCATACCAATCACCGCAGCATGGCTGGTTAAACTCCCCTCCTCCGTAATAATTCCACCCGCTTTGCGTATCGCTTCGACAAAGTCAGCATTGGTTGAAGGCACGATAAGGATTTCTCCAGGGTTAAAATTCGCAATTTCCGCAGCGCTGTGAGCAACGCGAGCGAGACCACTTACAGAACCTTGACCAATACCAATTCCCTGACCGAGTACAGCGTTCACGACCTCGACCTTAATCAAGTCAGTTGAACCGGGAACACCTTGGAGTGTCCCTGCCGTCATCACGACCAAATCACCTTCCGCCAAAAGATGCTTTTCTTGAGCAACATTCATGGCGGCGTGGAAGGTCTGACCTGTGGAGGGTAAATCCAGTACTAACAAAGGTCTGACACCCCACACGAGTTGTAACTGTCGCGCTACATCCACATGAGGAGTTACTGCCAGAATTGGCGTAGAGGGGCGGAATTTGGAGACGTTTCGTGCTGTTGCCCCAGTTTTCGTCAGGGTCATAATCGCTGACGCCTGTAACTGCTCAGCAATTTGACCAACAGCCTGAGCAATGGCGTTGGGAATGGAGCGCCTAGCATCCTTGGCATTACAAACAATTTGTTCTTGCTCAATCCGCACGGCAATCCGCGCCATGGTTTCAACGGATTCAACGGGATATTTCCCAACAGCAGCTTCATTGGAGAGCATTACCGCATCAGTACCATCAAGGATGGCATTGGCGACATCGGAAATCTCAGCACGGGTAGGTCGAGGCGCGTTCACCATGCTGTCTAGCATCTGAGTAGCGGTAATAACCGGAATTCCCAAATGGTTGGCTGTGGCAATCAGCCGCTTTTGCAAAATAGGAACATCTTCTGCTGGCAGTTCAACCCCTAAGTCTCCTCTAGCAACCATGACGCCATCTGAGAGGGAGAGAATGGCCTCCATTTGTTCGATGGCTTCGTGTTTTTCAATCTTGACAATGACTGGCGTTTCTTTACCAGCACTGGCAATCAGTTCTTTAATTTCCAGTACATCTTGAGGGTTACGAACGAAGCTCAGAGCCACCCAGTCAACCCCTTGGTCAAGACCAAACATCAAATCCTGTCGGTCTTTATCCGTCATTGCCTTAATGGAGAGGTAGACGCCAGGAAAGTTAACACCTTTGTTATTGGAGAGGGTGCCACCAACGACGACGCGACAGTGCAAGGTTCGTTTTTTTCGGTCTATCTCTTCGACTCGCATTTCGACTTTGCCGTCGTCCAAGAGAATTGTTGCTCCCTCTGGTACTTCATCCGCGAGTGGCTCATAGGTGACCGAACTGATTTCCTGGGTACCCATGATCCGTTCGCTGGTTAAGGTGAACAAATCGCCTTTCTGGAGCACAATCGAACCGTTCTCAAACCGCCCTAGCCGAATCTTTGGTCCTTGTAAGTCTTGTAAAATCCCGACCGGCTGATTGAGTTCAAAGGCAGTCTGGCGAATTAGACGAATACTGCGTTGGTGATCTTCATGAGTACCATGAGAAAAGTTGAGTCGTAGTGTAGTAGCCCCAGCTTTAATCATTTCCCTCATAATATCGGGGTGACTGGATGCAGGGCCAATCGTGGCAACAATCTTTGTCCGACGCAAGGAATTTCGCAGTTGCATAGAATGGAGATGCGATGGGTGAGTAGAGAAAAATGACCAAGACACGGCACAATAGGACAGATAGTGTGAGAATTTAGCTGGCGTCTAGATTGTTGATCAAGCAAGACGCTTGGCTATAGTCTCACAAATTTTCGTCCCGTCGCTATCGGCGGCGTAACTCTAATACCTTCTTCTCGTTGTAGATTGCTCAATCCGGCATTTTCCTGGGTTCGGTTTGTGAGGGTTTGGTTAAGCTGGGACTAAGTTTGGATAAGGGACAGTAGATGATTTATCCTGCTTTTAATAATTATCGATGACCAATCGCAGACGGATTGAGACCGATCGCATCTTGCAGCTTGGCATTAGTCAGATTAGCACCCGTTAGATTGGCACCCGTTAAGGTCGCAAGCTGCAAATCGGCTTGATTGAGGTTGGCATTACT
>JBFLZA010000430.1:0-8152 GCA_040756535.1 Cyanobacteriota bacterium | reverse complement strand
TCATTGGTTATCAACCCCACTCCCGTGCTGATTTGGTAATTCCTAATGGCAATACCCTGCTGGAGGCAGGGTCAACGGTTCTAGTGGTCACAAAATCTGAATTGTTACATCAGGTGGTTAATTATTTGGGGCTGGGTTCTAATCATCCTCCAGCTTCAGAAGTTGCTGATTCAGGGTTTTGATGCGTTCGTGAACCACTTCTTCTGAGAGAATGCGCCTTCGCAGTGCGTCATTGAGCGCCCCCTTTTCTGCTAAGAGCAATTGCCGACGAATGGCATCGAGTCTCGTGCGATCGCTTCTAGTATCAGGCGATCGCTCCGGACGCTGATTGTAGATATCCCGCAACGTTCTCTCTGAAGCTGCTACCCGCACCTGATAAGTTGCTCGCATCTCTTCGTAAACAGCTTTAGCCAAAACCCCTGACTTGAATAAACCATCTAATTCATCCTGAGCAGCTTTAGCCGTCATCAGTTGAGCTTGCAACTCTTCAATCTTCTGCTGAGCTTCTGAGCGGTATGCTAGCTTTAACCGTTGCACAAACCACGGTAGAGTCAAGCCCTGTCCCACCAAAGACAGGAGTACAATACCCAGCACGATCGCAATCAATTTCTCTCGTCCTGGCAACTCCAGAGGTAAGCTCAAAGCCAAGGCCGTTGAAAGTGAGCCTTTAATATTACCGACAAACAGAACATGCCGCCACCGCATCGGAATAGGTCGGTCAAAAAAACGAACCAATTCTAAAAGCGGATAAACGGTGATGGCTCTACCCACTTGATAGGCGATAAAGGCTAAGAAAACAGCTAACAAAGTCTGCCAGAGAGTATTGATATTAATCTCTAGACCAATCAGTAAGAAAATAAAAGTGTTGACTCCGAATCCGGCATATTCCCAGAAACTGAACAACGTGACTTGAGTCGAGGCTGAGGTTACTTGAGAATGCTCAAAATTCCCGACAATCAGTCCTGCTACCACTACTGCCACAACGCCGGAGACATGTAAAAACTGGCCGGCTTGAAAGGCTCCCAAAGCAATAGCCACGGTGAGGAGAATGCTACCCAAAGGGTCATCCGCTTGGCTCAACAAGCCAATACTGAGGTAGCCCAAAGCGAGTCCAACTAAGACTCCACCGATGATAACGAACAAAAATTCTTGGACTACATATAAAGGCGATACTGAACCCGTCTTGTAAACCGTCAAAATCAGGCTAAATAAAACCAGAGCCACATCATCGTTAACCAAACTTTCACCCTCAACGAGGGTAACCAGTCGGTGAGGCACGGACACCTCCCTAAACACCGCAATCACCAAGGCTGTGTCCGTAATTGACAAAATCACGCCGACTAATGAGGCGGGTATCCAATCTAAACCGAGCTCGAGTCTCAGCAAAGCTGAGGTGATGCCAGCGCAAATTAAAATCCCCGGCCCTGCTAGTAAGGCAATGGGTTTAATCGTACTCCGCAGGCGACTAATGTCTGTATTGAGTGCCGCTTCAAATAGCAGAATGGGCAAAAACAGATTGAAAATCAGGGAAGAGTCTAGGCGGATGCGATCCGGTATGAGTTCAGTAATCGCCAAACCGGCTAACACCAAACCTGCAATGTAAGGAATCCGAAATCGTCGCGTGATTAGGGCAACCCCTGTGGCGACCAACAACAAGACGATGAGAATCGTTACTACTTCGGCAACACTACCCTGACCCTCGCTGCCGACAACAGTTGGGATTGCCAGGAGCGTGTGAGAACCCAGCCACTGCATAGGGTGCCCTAACTCAAAATGGTCACTAGTCATTCGTTATTAGTTATAGTTTTTTGAGTTCATTTGCGCTAGGAAGATAGCTTTTAATAAAAACCCTAGCTGCCTCAAATACAGGACTTTTTCAAGCTACACCTGAAATTGGTGCATCGTCAATGAATGATTAATGCCCATTTTTTGAACAAAGAAGTTCAGAAGTTTATGACTCTCTTGTTTTTATTCTGTTATTCCTACCTGTTTCATATAACTCAATAGCCAATTCGCTGCCGTTGCTCTACGAGTCTGTCGAGGGCCAAATTCCCCAATTTTATAGCCTTTAAATCCTAACTGCTCTTTCAAAAGTTGTTTATTCTCTGGAGGAATAGAGCGAGTCAGCTTTACAGTTGCAGGACGACTTTCAATAAAATCGGGTGGCTCTGGATAGTCTTCTCTCCATTCTGGGGCAACCGCTGTATTATCCCACTTTTGTGCCTCTGAATCATAGCGATACCCCAAACAGTGCCAAACCAAGTTATTGACTGTATTATCATCAATTTCTTCGCTCAAAATTGCCCAAATTGTTTCAGTTTTTAATGAGGGTAGTTCAGACATATTAGTTTTTTTGTTGATATTATTTATAGCTATCATAAATAAATTATAAGAACTTCGTCATAAATCTCGTGGGCATCTGTGTGCATCTGTGGTTCATTTTTCTTACCTTACATCTAGAACTGCCATATCATATCAAATCCGGTTGAACACCCATCCTTGAGATAGAGGCTCCAGACACGGAGACGCTCCAGAGTTTTTATTACGGGTAATTAGAAGGACTTGATATCAGAAAAGCTTAAAATTTATCCTCAAATAGCCGATTATTTGCCTACGCCCAAACCCTACAGGTTAATAACGCAGTACAATAGTCCTCAGACTCCCCGACTAAGATAGATTATCAAGTTGTCCTTGATGTTTTTCTACCACAATTTGGGAACTAATGGATAACCCCAACCCGGTGCCACCTCAGCAATTTATCTCAACCCTTCAACGTTTAACCAGACAATTTGCTGTATCCACCCAATAAAAGTAACCAGACAACCACAATCAACCAATGAATCGCCACAGGTGTCCAGAGAGAACCACTTTGAATGTAAGCAAGGCTACAAATAATACCTAGTAGTGCTGCCAAAAGTAGAAAAATGATATCGAAAAACGTCTTACGTCCCTTGGGAAAAAAGCTCAATGCATTTAGGGGATGATAGACGATAAACAGCACCCAACTGATACAGCCCCATAGCCACAATCCATTTAGGGCAGTAGCTTCTGCGGATTGAGGGAGTAATAAAACGCGAAAAAATAACTCTTCTGTCACAGCAGGCGTTACAAACGAGGCAGCAATGATACCGATAAGGGTTTGCCAAGAGACTTTTACTCTCTCAATTTGTAGAAATCCCAACAGAAATCCAATCGGTAGAGCAATTATTGTAAATAACAGCAGTAGCTGGGCCGCATACAACCAACTTTGAGCATTGGGAAAGGTTGAGATGGCTGTCCTTATGCGATCGCTAATCACGATTAGCATTTGATTATTGGCAAGATTTTGCATCAGCATTAAACTGCACTCTTGATAGAGATGTCCAAAACTTGTAACTGATACCCTCTAAACTGTTTAGCCACACACCTAATAGCAGTCGTAGGAGACGCCGTTATGTCAATGAATGTCACCCAAAAACTGATCGAATCCCATTTGGTGTCTGGCACGATGACCCCTGGTGAAGAAATCGGACTCAAAATTGACCAATCCTTAACCCAGGATGCCACAGGAACGATGGTCATGCTGGAACTAGAAGCAATGGGACTTAACCGGGTCAAAACGGAACTTTCAGCACAATATGTAGACCATAATCTCTTACAAACCGATTACAAAAATGCCGACGACCATTTGTTTTTACGTTCTGCCTGCCAGCGTTTCGGTATTTGGTACAGTCGTGCAGGTAACGGCATCAGTCACGTTGTCCACATGGAACGCTTTGGCATTCCCGGTAAAACCTTGATTGGTTCCGACAGTCACACCCCTGCTGCGGGTTCGATGGGGATGTTAGCGTTTGGTGCTGGTGGAATTGATGTGGCACTGGCGATGGCAGGCGAACCAATGTTTGTCAAAATGCCCAAAGTTCTGGGGGTTAAGCTTACAGGAAAATTGCCCGATTGGGTGAGTGCCAAAGATGTCATCTTAGAAATGTTACGTCGCTACGATGTCAAAGGCGGTCGAGGGAAAATTATTGAATATTATGGGTCCGGTTTAGACCATCTTAGTGCAATGGATCGCCACGTCATTGCCAATATGGGGACGGAATTGGGCGCAACTTCAACAGTTTTCCCCTCAGATGCCGAAGTTAAGCGCTTCTTGGAGTCGCAAGGACGGGGTGAGGATTGGGTCGAACTTGTAGCAGATGAGGGGTGTAACTATGATGAATATGATGAAATTAATTTGTCTGAACTCATTCCTTTGATTGCCTGTCCGAGTAGTCCGGGAAATGTCGTATCAGTGCGAGAAGTGCAGGGACGCCCGGTGAATCAGGTGGTGGTGGGTTCCTCGGCAAATCCTGGGTTACGAGACTTTTGGATTGTCAGCGAAATTGTTAAAAGACGGGTTGCCAATGACCGCATTTCCTTTGACGTTAACCCAACATCGCGCCAGCTTATTGAAAATTTAGCGGCAATGGGTGACTCATTTATGAACTTAATCCATGCAGGAGCACGCTTCCATCAAGCGGGTTGCTTGGGTTGTATCGGGATGGGACAAGCACCTGCCTCAAATCAAATTTCCCTACGCACGATGCCGCGTAACTTCCCCGGACGTTCTGGTACTGCCGATGACCAAGTTTACCTATGCAGTCCCGAAACGGCGACTGCTGCTGCCTTAACAGGAGAAATCACCGACCCGCGTGACCTGGAAAAAATCTATGGGATGACTTATCCAACATTTGTACCGCTAAAGCAGGAAATTATCAATACAGAGATGCTGGTTGCCCCTCCAGAAGATGGCAGCGATATTGAGTTGGAAAAAGGGCCTAATATCAAATCGTTCCCGGAATTTGAGGAATTACCCAACCAGTTTTCCGTACCCGTCTTGCTGAAAGTGGGTGACAACATTTCTACTGATGAGATTATGCCTGCGGGTGCGCGTGTGCTTCCCTTCCGCAGTAATATTCCCGGAATTAGCCAGTTTGTTTATTACCTGATGGATGAAACCTTCTCAGAACGGGCGGAGATGGAGAAAGAAAAATACGGGGGTCATGTTATTGTAGCAGGCGATAACTACGCACAGGGTTCGAGTCGAGAACACGCTGCGATCGCACCTCGATATTTGGGACAGGTTGCCGTACTCGCTAAATCCTACGCCCGAATTGGTTGGCAAAATCTCGTTAACTTTGGCATTATGCCCCTGGAATTTATCAATCCCGACGATTACGACAGCATCGAGGAACGGGACGAAATTGAAATCACTGCCTTGCGTGATGCTGTGAAATCGGGGAGTTCGATTCAAGTGAAGAACAAAACCAAGGATTTAGTTTATTCTATGACTCACAGCTTGAGTTCCCGCCAGATAGATATTATGCTTTACGGTGGGGCAATCAATCAGTTTAAGGCAAACCTTTGATGGTTAGGTTGTAGAGGCATGAGCGAAATATGGGGAGATTTTTGTTTCCATGTCTCTATTCAGGATTGGATTAAATTAGGTAGGAATTTTTTCCACTAGCTGGAATAAAAATGAACCACAGATGCACACAGATAAACACAGATTAAATACACAGTTTTACGATTTTTTGGTATTTTGACGGATACTTACTTTCTTATTTTAGAGGTATTCAATTATGGCTGTATTCCTTGCATTCTTTGGTATTTGTTGTCTTATTGTATTGGTTTATCACCTGTTTGGCACTTGGTTTATGCTGTTTTCAACCATCCTGTTGGTTTTGGCAATTCTCCGATGGCTATGGCGAATATTTGATTAAATAATGATCAGCTAATAGTTAAAGACTTGGCCATTCGATTTTGGATGCGAGGATTGTCCCTAAAACTGAAAATCGGCAGCTTGAGACCTTTTTAGTTTTTGATCATTTATCTGCGTGCATCTGTGTACATCTGTGGTTCATTTTTCTTACCTTACATCTAGGATTGCTATATCAATTACAAATTACCAATTACGAATTACGAATTTTTAATATACAGAGTGCTTTGAAGGCATGATCATACTTAAACAACCCCGTCCCTGGCAGGTGGGATTGGTTTTAGTCGTTGGTGTCTTTGCGATTTCGACGGCGGCAATTTTTATTCGATTAGCCATTGCTGCTGCTGGGGTAAAAGGGGTAGGGTTTAGTCTCTTTTTATCCGCATCTCGCCTCACCATTGCCTCTCTCCTACTGCTTCCAGCTTGGCGCAACCTCAAGGCAACTTCGCTAAGTCCTGGTGCCTTGCGCTATGCGGCAGCAGCAGGTGTCTGTCTCGCTGTACACTTCGCTACCTGGATTACTTCGTTGTCTTTCACCTCAATTGCCGCTTCTACTACCCTAGTTACCACTAATCCAGTTTGGGTGGCTTTACTTTCTTGGCTTTGGTTTAAGGAAAAGCCAACAGAACTAACAATGCTGGGAATTGGAGTCGCGCTTGTCGGTGGAATTCTGATTACGTTGGGGGATGCGGGAACGGTTACGGCTGGAAATAACCCGCTACTGGGTAATTTTCTGGCACTTATAGGCTCTTGGATGATTAGTTTATACCTCTTGTTAGGACGTGAAGCTCAACGGCGAGGTTTAGGCATTGGCACTTATGTTGCAGTTGCATACACTACAGGCGCTTTAGTCCTTTTGCCTCTCCCTTTACTATCGGGTGCAAACTACCTTGGCTACCCGCTAGCTGTTTATCTCTACATCCTGGCAATGGCAGTTGCAGCGCAAGTGATAGGCCATACAACTCTCAACTGGGCAGTGCGCTGGATTGCTCCGACTCTCGTCACCTTAGCAATTTTGTTTGAACCAGTGAGTTCCAGTTTTCTGGGCTATCTGATTTTTAATGAATTGCCGGGAGTACTGGTTTTGGTGGGTGCAGCTATCTTGTTGGGTGGGGTAGCTTTAGCGGTTTTCGGCACCCGAGAAAAGGCTAAGGGGTAAGCTGCGCTCATCATGTATAGCAAAAGGCAGAGGGCAGAAGGCAGAAGGGAAAAGATTGGCTGGTCAAGGTTTCAGGATTTGGCGAGAGTCAAGAGTCGCCTTGACGACTGCGATACTCCCTTCGGGAGAAGCTCTTCTACGCGCAGCGTCCTGGGCAGGAGTAGGAAGGAAAATCACTTCTCCTGACTCCTGACTCCTGACTCCTGACTCCTGACTCCTGACTCCTGACTCCTGACTCCTGACTCCTGACTCCTGACTCCTGACTCCTGACTCCTGACTCCTGACTCCTGACTCCTGACCCCTATTTACAAGGAAGTTGCTGCAGTTTAACTAGAGGGTAACTGGATGCTGGTGCGGCTGACCATTCCCACATTGAACCAGCATAGTTTTTGACATTTGTAAAGCCAAAGTCAGTGAGGACAGCGGTAAAAAATGCCGAGCGAATACCACCTGTGCAATAGGTGGCAATGGGAGTATCTTGCTCAATTCCTAATTGGTTTAACTGGGCGATAATCTGTTGACGAGGGAGTAAGTATCCCCTGGAATCTTGCAAATCCTTAAAGTAGAAATGTATGGCACCAGGAATATGTCCGCTACGTTGTTCTCCGTAAGGAGTTGCTCCAGCAAATTCTTGCAGTGAACGGGTATCAATGACAATCAATTTTTTAGATAAAGTTGAAGAAGAAAGATTGGCTTTGAGTTCATCCCGCTGAATTGACCATAGAGACATGGGTTTGACGATAAAGTCTCCAGGAATGGGTTGAGTTAAGTCTAAAGTAATGGGAAAACCCACTTGAGTTAGCGCTGCCTCTCCTCCATCCACAAAAGCCGCGTATTGATGCCCTAAGGTGCGTAACATCCAAACAATTCGCCCTTCTTCTCCAAAGTTACAGGAGTCAGTGGGATTGCTAATTACTATCACAGGTTTGGTGTTGCTGATACCAAGGGCACGAAGTTTTTGTTCTAAAATTTGGGTGTTTTCTAAGAGTTTACCTTTGTTAGGCGATCGCTGTTGCGAAAATGGCTTCCAACTCACATGAACAGCACCAGGGATATGACCCATCAACCACAGTACAATACAGCGAGCATCGAGTATTGTTGCTCCTTGTTCAATCAATTGCTTAGCTTGTACGGCATTTACTACCCATTGGTCGTTGTATATTGGCTGTTCCATCCGGTCTAAAGCATCTATGAAATAACGGCTGACGTGATAAATGGCAGGGGAGCTGGGGAGTAGGGGAGCTGGGGAGCTG
>JBFLZA010000429.1:0-8168 GCA_040756535.1 Cyanobacteriota bacterium | reverse complement strand
TGCCAAAATGACCCGTAAGGCTAAAAAGGGCAAGCGCAAAAAACACAAAGCAGGTCTAAACAAATCTATTTTGGACGTAGGAATGGGGATGCTACGCGCCGCTATTGAATACAAAGTATTAGAAGCTGGCGGCGTGTTTGTTGAAGTGCCAACGCGCACAGTAAAACCGTCCCAAACCTGTCCAAATTGCGGGAGTCAGCACAAGAAAACACTAGATGAAAGGACTCATCGGTGTGAACTGTGTGATTTCACGATAGATCGAGATTTAGCTGCCGCGCTTGTCATGCTTTTATGGTCACAGGGTAAATTGCCGGGGTTTGAAACGAGCCTCGTAGACGCTGATGTTACTAGCGCTACTTCTGGCACCCGTAAGCGCAAGCAAGCGGGAAGCCAGAAGCAACTAGGGCAAATGAAGCGCCAGAAATCAGTACTTACTGGGCTGGATGCAAAAACCAGCCCTTCAACGAAGTAAGGGCTGGTAGTTTATGAGGGTTTATTGTAGGGTAGACGAATGGTAAACGTTGCGCCCTTGCCTACCCCCGTACTACTAGCGTCGATCGCACCGCCATGCGCTTCCACAATGCGCCGTGCGATCGCCAAACCTAACCCCGTACTATTGCCTTGGCGGGAGCGGTCTGCGGTGTAAAATTGTTCAAAAATATGGGGAAGGTCGCTCTCACTAATTCCTTGACCCTGATCTCGAATTTGTATAGCCACCTTAGCGCCTTCTGTTTTCCCAGAGATAGAGACGGTAGACTCTGGTATTGAGTGTTTAATCGCGTTATCCAATATATTGAGAAACGCCTGCAAGAGCCGTTCTGGATCACCTTGTAACTGAACGTCGGGAATGTCTACGCTCATGCCCACACTCTTGGAGCGCATCCGTGATTCTACCGCTCTGACAGAGCGATCGATTAAATCTCGCAATCGCAGAGGTTGCTCTTCTAAGGGGGCGACACCCGCTTCTAATCGTCCTAAATCCAGTAAGTCCTGAATCAGCCCGGATAGGCGCGTAGTCTCATCTTGAGCTGTTTGGATAAAGCGATCGCGCAAATCCGGTTCCTCAACTGCACCACTGGCTAGAGCCTCCAGTGTCACCAAAACATTACTGACGGGAGTCCGCAGTTCGTGGGACACGTTCGCCAAAAATGATCGCCGTTCCTTATCTAAAGAAGCCAAACGTTGGCTCATGCGGTTCAATTCTGTAGCCAGTTGACCCAGTTCATCCTGTTGACGGATGTTGAGCTGGCCTCCTAAGTGACCTCTACCCACCTCAATCGCAAAATTACGCATCGCTTGAATCGGTCTTGCCATATTCCGGGCAAGCCACGCACTAATCAGCGCACAGAGAAACACGGTGAATAGCAGCGTTCCGAAAATCGTAAAAATGATGGCGCGAAACTGCCGCTGGAACTGGTCTAGCGTGATTGACATCCGCAAAACACCCAGGAATTGACCGTTCCGGGCTACAGGCTTGGCGACATACAAGCGGTCATCATTGGTCAAAACACCTTTCGCCACTCCCTGCATTAAATTATTTTGCAGCGCTTCTGTGATTCCAGGAACTTGCGACCAATCACTTATCTGCCGATCTATTTCTGGGGCGGAAGTGAAGAGTAAGCGACCATCTGGACTGAAGAATCGCAATGTCACTGATTCTCGTGAGCCATAGCGTTCCACTAGCACTTTGACTCGGCTAGGTTCATTTTCTTCGAGGGCGTCAGCTACGCTCTCGCTGAGGGCATTCGTCCAAGCCTCTAAATCAGCCTGCCTCGTCCTCATGAAGTAGCCATAGAACGACCACAGGATATACCCAGCCAAGATCGATGTTCCCAGTGCTGTAAGCGCTAGGTAGGTGACAAATAGTTTTCGGTATATCGAATCCCCACGGAGGTTAATTGGTAGCCAACCCATGAAACTTTTTCTGAAGGGATGAGGAGAATTTTTGGGATCGGGGGTAGCAGGAGGAAAAGAGGAGAAGTTCTCTTCGTGTCTCTCCTCTTCCCCGGCACTCTCTGGTTTGGAAGTTCTCAAAGTTCTAACTTGCCTCATGACGGCGTAAAACAGCTTTTATCCGTGCTAGGAGTTCACGCGTGTTGAACGGTTTGGTGACGTAGTCATCTGCACCCGCTTCCAAGCCCCAAACTTTATCAATGGGCTGGTCTTTGGCAGTCAACATGAGTATGGGTACTTTAGAAAAAGCTCGAATGCGCCAACACAGCTCCATGCCATCAATAACTGGCAACATCAAGTCCAAGATAATAACGTCGGGCACTTCTTTGTGAAACAATTTGAGTGCCGTCTGTCCATCCGCTGCTGTGGTAACCTTGTAGCCTTCTTTGATTAACGCATAGCTGAGGCTGGCCCGCAATGCTTCTTCATCATCAACGAGTAAGACGTGTGTCATTGGGGGTTTACCGTTTTCTATTAGTATATCTAGATGGTCTGATCTGGAACAGCATTGATGCAATTAAAAGTGCGATCGCTTAACAGCAGAACAGGTAAGCGTAGTGTTTACTCACTACATTTCCTTTCCTTGGTTGGAATGGAAATTTGAGGTGTTTTCCTCATAGAATACTCTTGTACACCCGATCCCAGGCTATCATGTCTACCGAAACAAACTCTCAAATTCAATCTACTAAAGGTGCAGATGCTATTGATGAAGCCATTGCCAAAGGCATTGACTTCGACGGTTCCCCGATTCCCCAAGAAAAACTAGAACTGTATCACCAAGTAATGGGTTTGGAGGCAGGACGGCAGCGCAGTGGTGTAAGCAATACCATGCGTTCCAGAATTGTTCGCATTGGCGCGAAGCACATACCCCAACAAGAACTCAATCAGATGCTATTAGATGCAGGATTTGCACCGCTGAAAGAGAAAGAAATCGCTTTTTACTATAGCGGTAAATAATAGTAAGGTACTTTCCTTCTGGGGAAATCTATCTCCAGAGGGGTTTTTAATAATTTTTTAGGATTCAATTACTGAAGTAACGCCGGAAGCGGGGATCGAGGTGGTGTTTTTTCTGCCGATTGCAGTCATAGCAGAGAGTTTGTAGATTACTAATATCATTTTGTCCTCCGAGAGCGAGAGGAATAATGTGATCAATCGTTAATTGAGTTTCTCGCTCAGTTTTACCGCAGCTTTGGCATTGATACCCATCTCGTTCAAAAACGTATTTCCTCACTTCTGGAGGAATGGGAATTCTAGGTGTTTTAGACATAATCATACTCCCGATAAGATTTTCCTGCGCTTCAACACAGGTGTTTTTGTTTCCCCCTTAGTGAGGAAGGATAGGAGGGTAGTGCAAGATTTGAGTTATAGGGTTTACTGTTGAGTTTCTTGGTTAATCATTTGACGTAAATCATCAAGCGGTGATTCGGGTTGGCTGATATCTGGCTCATCAGAACAGAACTCTACCTGAATTCTGATTCTCAACTTTCCCTTTTCCCAGCCTTTAGAGCCGATTCTGAGAACTTCACAATCTACTCCGTCAGAAATTATGTTGCTTATGTTAAGTGTTTCTAATCCTTTGTTCCGAAATGCGTAAGAAAGTGATTGTGGTAATTGGTTTGGGTCTGTAAACGCATACTCTACTGCATTTTTAACTTTACCAACTTTGAATATTGCATCATCAAACGATAAAACATCGTCATCACTACATTCTTGCAAATACGAGTTATACTCCATATCCACTCCGATTGTGAAATTGTATACTTCCTATATTAGGAAGATTTTCAATTTTTCAATGTACTTCGTAGGATTAGCGGCTATACAAGCGAGTTTTGCCTACGCAGATTAGGGATTTGAAACCCGCGCAGGCGGGTGCGAGTTTGTGTAGCCGCGTTAGTGTAGCGGGACGCGCTAGCGTCCTTTTCCAATCGCCCGGAATCTCAATATCAGCTTATAACTGCATCAGCGTCGTCCGATACAGAGACAACAGTTTGATTCACATCAAAACCATTAGATTCAACAGAAACAGGACTTGCAGTTAAATCAGATTCCCCAATTACAGGGAGTTGATGCCGATTCAATAACATCGCCTGCAAACAACTATTAATTCCCGTAACCGCTTGGTTATAGTCAGCAATTTTTTGCTCAATTTCATCTTGTAACTGACGATTACTCTTAATCTTCTCCTCTGCTTCTTGCTCCAGCGTTTGCTCTAAATAAGCACGCGCCTGATTGTATTGCTGCAAAATGGTATCCGCCTGCTCACCAGCCATTGGCAACAGTAGCGTTTTAATCGTTTGGTTGATAGTTTGGCGGAAACTGCGTTTGATGGTTTGGGAAACTTTTGGCTCAAAATCTAACTTCAGCAACTGCCGAATGGCGGGTTGTGCTTCAATCATGCTTTCAGCGTCGTAACCTTGAGAGGTTTGCTGTAAGGTTTGGCGGAATTGATAGATAGAAAAGGTGCCTTCATCGTAAAAACGGGGACTTTCTCGCACGAAGCGATCGCACTCTGTCCTCGCCGCACTTACCAAAGCAGCACAAACCTGCTTCTCCAACACGTTTAACTTTTGCTCAATTCCTCCATCATTCCCTAGCAAACGATAGAGTTGACTGTAATAATCAGAACGACGCACTCGCTCAATTAAGCGTTGGAAAAAGCTAGAAATCACTTCTTGTGACGCTTCTACCAAAACATCTTCTAGCTCATTTGCCAGGTAATAAAGCGCTTCTACTAAAACAGCAATGAGTGGTGCTGTCGCATTGCGGGGATGACTCAAAGTTGCACGGCTATAAGCATCAGCAACAGAGAAGGTATTTAGCAATTCATCGAGGCGTTGAATCATTTGGGTTTGGAGTTGGCGAAAATCTGCCTCAAAATTCGGGCAAGCGTTTATCACTGCCAGATTGACTTCCTCTTCCATGTGCTGGCAAAAGTCTTTCCCGACTTGCTGCAATTGTTGATTGAGACGCTCCAACTCCCGCGCTTTCATCGCCTCAATTTCGTTGGGTTGGCTATCCAAATCTCGCTGGATACTGAGGTAGTGTTTCTTTAAACCAATGCACAAGGGTTGTAAATCATCTGCAAGATTGGCAAATAACTGAGGTCGCTTTTCTTCAGTGAGATAGCGGGTAATGGCTGCGCGAAACTCTTCAATACCACTATCTTCAATTAACTGATTGATCAGTGCCGTTCCCTGCTCAGAGAGAATCCTGGTATAGTTCTCATTGGGGGTTTCGTAACTATTGACAGAAATGCGGAATCGACTGGGAGACAGCTTGCCGGAGTTGGCACAGTAGCGAAGAAACTCATTCACGAATTGGGGTGTATCTTCCCCTCCCGCTTTACCTTTAACAGTGGCGGCAAACAGGGAATCTAAACCAAAGCGATCGCTTCCACTTGTCCCTTTAATCAAACTCCCATAAAAACCGAGCAATCCACTGGTTTTATAAAGCTTAGGAGTATCGCGAAACTGAGAACTAATCAAATCATCTAAACGTTGCCGCAGTTGAGTGTTGTACCAGGTTTCATCAATGCGATTGAAGATATAAAATACCCTGTCGCGAATTCCTGAATTACTCCGCATCTTCTCTAGCAAATCCGTTTCTTCTGCCGTCATATCTCCAGCGGAAGCTGCTTTGAGAACACTGACAACGGCTGATGTCTCTGGATCTTCTATTTTGCGATACGTGAGTTCTGCATCTTTCTTTACAGGCGCATCAATTCCCGGTGTATCAATGAGTACGTTGCCATCCTCTAATAGAGGATGATGGCAGTAATACTCAATCCGCTTAAGAACCGCACTATTACTCCCGCGACGCGCATAGCTAGCAGCTTCTTTAAGATTGGAGAAGTGGAATTGCTCCATTGAGTAAGTGGCATTGCTCATGGTGTGGATGCGATCGCGATTTGCCACAAACCCTTCGAGCAACAACTCCAGTGCCTTTGCCTGCTTTGCTCTTTCTGATTTACTCTCCCCACCCTCCTGCTGGAGAATCGCCATAGCTGCCTGACGCAGCAACTCGATTACATCGGGTTGATTGATATTTGCGATCGCTAATCCTAGCAGCTTGCACAACGCCACCACCTGTTCCCGAATCTCCACTTCACTTAGAAACGTCAGCACCACCCGTTCGGCAGTCGGTTCGGCATAAGCGATGTAACATTCTGTCCCCGTGGCGTGTCCTTCCGCACTGTACAAAAGTTCTCGTTCTAGCAGTGCATTGATTAGCATCGACTTCCCCGCACTAAACGCACCCGCAAAGACGATTTCAAAAGTGGGAGAAATTGCCTTACGCAGAGAACCCTGAACCGCCGTCACATCATCGGAGTTTACTCGTAATGATGGCTCTAGATGCAACAAATGTAATACACTTTCTATCTGTTCTTGTAGATTCTGACACAGAGGTAGCATTGGCGTCATAGTAGTAGATCGTTCCATCTCAAGAGATGTTCATGCCGATCTTAGTGCTGTCTTTGTAGAAAAAACACCGTGAAATCAACTAAAAAAAGCAATGAGGCATTGGGAGAATTGTGTTTAGCTTATTTCCTAAATCGATAAATCGATTGATTCTGGCAGGAGTTTTAGTTTTAATTCCTCAATGGTTCGGGACGACAACCCTAGCTCAAACACTTAATCCACTGAGGCAACTTTCTGGAATTAACAGATGTCAACGGTGTAACTTAAGAGGTGCAGACTTGAGGCGTGCTGACTTGAGTCGTGCCTTTCTCAGAAGTTCCGATCTGACTAATGCCATACTAACGGGTGCCAATTTGAGGAGTGCTGACTTAGCCTATGCCTACTTAACTCAGGCCGATCTCAGTGGAGCGATGCTATTAGGTGCCGACTTGAGGGAAACTAGCTTAACCCGTGCCAACTTAAGTAGTGCGAACCTGAGCTATACCAACCTCAATACTGCCAATTTAATGGGTGCAAACTTGGATAGTGCCGACTTGAGTAGCGCTGACTTAAGTAATGCTAACCTCAGTAGTACTAACCTAAGTGGTGCTGACTTGAGTGGAGCAAACTTGCAAGCTGCTAACTTAAGGAAAGCCAATCTTAGTGGTGTCAATTTAAGCAATGCTGACTTAAGAGGTGCCAATTTAACTGATGTTAATTGGAATAAAGTGATACTGTGCAATACCATCGGTGCAAGTGGAAAAGTGTCTAATCGAGATTGTTCACTGACAAGAGGTAGCTAGATCCATCTGCGTAGCCTGCGGTACCAGTGATACTAAATCCGGTCGGAAAACCCCTTTACTTTTGGACAAGCAGGGGGGCAGGGGAGCTGGCGAGAAAAATACACTCATGAAAGAAAGGGGGGCTATCAATGCGAATTTGGTATGAAGAGTTGATCTTTTTGAGAACGCTTGATGAAAAGACGGGTTATAAAGAGCTCGACATTCAACACTAAATTTCTGAATAAAGAGTCTTATAGCGAAGAGCTTGAATTTCTAGCGTAAATTCTTGTTCAGCTTTTTGACGAGCGCGATCGCATAATTTTTGATAGCGTTCTTTGTTCTCCAACACCCAGACAATGCCTCGCGCTAAATCTTCACTCTCGAAGGGTTTTGCCAGATAACCGTTGTGTTGATGTTCAATCATATCCGGCATTCCACCGATATTAAAGGCAACACTAGGAGTTCCGCAGGCGATCGCTTCCATTACTGTATTGGGCAGGTTATCTTCTAGGGAAGGAGCAACAAACACATCTGCCGCCGCATAAACCACCGCCAGGGAGATATCATCGCTCAGCTTACCGAGATAATGAGCATTTAATCCCAACCCAATCGGCTCTTTAGGGCGAGATGCGCCAAAAATCACCAATTCTGCTTGGTTTTGCCATGCTGTTGCACCCAGACGCTGTAAAGCTTGCTGAAGGAAGTGAAATCCTTTGCGGCGATCGCTATTGGGATACATTGCCCCAAATAGGATAAGTAACTTGTCTTGAGGCAAGTTCAAGATTTTTCTGGCTACCTGTCGGGGAATGGGTTTGTACTGTTGAGTATCCAATCCGTTGGGAATGACTTCGATGCGTAAATTTTGAAATAGAGAACTTGAACTGGCACACTTGGCTAACCAGTGACTCGGAGTCACAATGGTTAAGTTTAAATTTTTCCAAGCTTTGGCTTTACGCTGCCATACCCAGCGCGATAAATCTTCGTTTTTCTGACTACCCAGTTGGGGACAGGCACCACAAGAATTATTGTAGCGATC
>JBFLZA010000428.1:0-8176 GCA_040756535.1 Cyanobacteriota bacterium | reverse complement strand
TACCCCCATTAGCTGCCTGACGCCGGAAATGCTCAGGGAAAGCTGATTCGTAACAAATACCAACGATAGCTCGACCAAACGGTGTCTCAAACACTTGAGTTGTTGAACCAGGCACTTGATGAGCATCAAGAGGAGAAAGGCGATCGATAATCTTCCCTAAAACTGGTTCAAAGGGAATATACTCTCCCAAAGGCACTAACTTCACTTTGTCGTAGCGGCTGAATGTTTCGCCAGAGGCTGTAATCGTCAATAAGCTGTTGGTGTAATTAAATCCTCGCTCTCCAAAGGCTCCCACCCAGGCAACAACACCTTTTTCCAAAATAGTTGAGTAGAAAGATAGCTGTTTGAGGTCACTAAAAAAAAAGGGTAAAGCACCTTCGGGTGTTAAAACCGCATCAACACCTTGATTGGCTAGTTGCTGATAACCATTGGTGTATCTGTCGATCGCTCGACGCTTACCTTCTGTAAACAGTTTAATATCATTACCGATATTGCCTTGAATAATGCCGACTTTTAAAGCGGCTTCCGATGGTTGAATTAATGGGCGGCTGTATAGTCCAAAACCAACCAAGTGCAATACAGCAAATAATCCAACTGCCATACCGACAAAGGTTGCAGGTTGTAGGTTAGAACGTTCAACATTTAACTTTCTAACTCTCAACTCTTTTGTGTTTCTAGTACGGTAATAGCTAATCCACGCTTCGGCAATCAAGCCATTTACCGCAACAATTGCTGCTGTAACTGTTAAAGGCCCAGATAACTGACCTAAATGCAAAATTACCAAGTTATGAGGACTCTGAGTATAGGATAGGGAAGTCCACCACAATGGGCCAGAACTCCAAAGAGCCTCTAAACTACACCAAATAGCTGTTCCTACGAGAACACGCACGCCAGATAAGATTTTTGGCTGGGAATTAATCCCAAATCGAGAATCAAAAATCCAAAATAACAATGCTGCCCAAACAGCGACTAAAACGGCTCCCCAAAAGGTGATGAACGTCCAGCAGAAAATTGCAATAGCCAGACTCGCTAACCACGGCACCCCCATCCAAGTCATCGGGTGAACGCCAGTAATCCAAAACAACGCTAAGCCGTGGTAGCCAATACCCCAGACTAAACCGTACAAGGCACACTGGCGAAGACTCTGACCTTTGGCCACTAAGAACCAGACAGGCACCAAACCAATCCATGCTAAAGGCCAGGCTTCTAACGGCGCTGGTGTTAGCCCCATCAGGATGCCGCCTGTCAAAGACAAAAGTAAAAGGGATGCTGAAAAGAATTGCTTTAAAGTTTCCATATTAACCACGAATCAAGATCGAGGCGTATCACTTTTGCCTCACATTTGCTCAGTAGATTTAAAGCTATAGGGAGAAAGCCAAAATTACTCTGCTGGTTGCCATACTCCCATTGTTAAAAAAAATTTAGGAATGCGAATAATGGTTAGCAAAAAATAACTCATCAGAGCCTTAAAGGCACTGGAGAGGAAAAAGACCAGCAAAAAAAGGGACGATAAACGGAAAAAACTTGCTGGCAAAAGGCTACGCGACTCGAACACTAATAAAAAAGAAAGAATCCGCCTTTACTGAGAGTTGAAAAATCCTGCCCTGCTCTTAGCAAGGAGGGCAGGGCAGGATCTGTGCTTATCTTCTAGAACTCTAACTTGACAGCCCCTCTTCTAGAGCTTCTTCCTCTTCACCGGATAGAGGCACTAAAGCGACGGCTGCGATCGCATCATCTTCATCTAAACGCTGCACTCTCACCCCAGTTGCCATTCTCGATTGGGGCGAAATAGCCTTGATTGCTTGGCGAATGATGATGCCTCGACTGGTAACCATCATTAATTCATCACCTTCATTCACAACCCGCAGCGCCGCCACTTGGTCTTTCGGTAAACGGAACTTGGTGGAAAGAATGCCCATTCCCGCACGATTTTGTAAGCGGAACTGAGATACAGGCACTCGTTTACCATAACCTCCCATTGTGACCACCAGTACCCATGGCCCTTGACCTGCTGTTTCGACTAACTCCTCTCCATTGCTATTAAAATCTTCTGCCTCTTCCTCTGCCTCCGCTTCTGACACAGACGCAATACTGGCAACAACTTGACCGGGCAGAATATCCATGCTAATCAATTCATCTTTAGCACGTAGTTTCATTGCCTTAACCCCCCTTGTGGCGCGACCGAGGGGGCGCAGTTGCTCATTGTCTGCCCTGAAGTGAATCGCCATCCCCTGACGCGACCCAATGATGATGCTGTCTGATTGAGTGGCACGCTGTACCCACCGCAGTTGGTCGCCCTCTTCTAAAGAAATAGCAATCAAGCCATTAGCCCGGATGTTGCTGAAGGCATCCAGTGCCGTTTTCTTGATGAAACCTTTGCGGGTGAGCATCACCAAATATTCGTGGTCGGTGAATTCAGAGACCGGCACAATGGAGGTAATTTTTTCCTCACGGGGAATCGGTAGCAGCTGGACAATGGGAACCCCTCGTGCGGTGCGAGAAGTTGCGGGGATTTGGTAGGCTTTGAGGCAGTAAACCACACCGCGATCGCTAAAGAATAAAATGCTGTCGTGGTCACAGCAAGTCAGGAAATGCTCGACCCCGTCATCCTCTTTGATTCGAGCCGCTGCTTTGCCGCGAGTTGCCCTAGCTTGGGCAGTGAATTCGTTAACCGGCATCCGCTTGATGTACCCTTGCTCGGTGAGTAAGATGACGGCTTTCTCATTGGCAATCAGGTCAGTATCATCGATCTCCCCTTCAACCTGTTCAATCACCGTGCGACGGGGTGTGGCATGGGTGGCTTTGAGCTGACTAACTTCAGTCTCTATAATTTCCAAGATGCGACTTTTGCGGGCCAGGATATCCTGCAAGTCAGCAATTTGCGTTTGTAACTCGTCGTGTTCGGCGTGAATTTTTTCTGCTTCTAGAGCAGTCAGGCGGCGTAGCTGCATTTGCAAGATGGCATCGGCTTGCGCGTCGGAAAGACCGTAAATCTCCATCAACTCTCCCTTAGCCGTGGGAGCATCAGCAGCGCTGCGGATAAGTTCGATAATCCCATCTAGATTGTCTAGAGCAATCAATAGCCCTTGCAAGATGTGGTCGCGTTCTTCGGCTTTCCGCAGTTCGTATTGCGTCCGCCGGGTAATGGTTTCAATGCGGAAATTGAGGAAGACACTTAAAAATTGCTTGAGCGTTATTAACTGAGGTTCATTACCTACTAACGCCAGCATATTCGCCCCAAAATTCGTTTGTAGGGGAGTCAGCTTGTAGAGGTTGTTCACAACCACGCGGGGATAGGCATCGCGCTTGAGTTCGATCACGATTCGCATTCCGTCGCGATCGCTTTCGTCCCGAATGTCGGAAATGCCCTCTATGCGCTTATCGTTAACCAGTTCGGCAATCTTCTCAATCAGTGCGGCTTTATTAGTTTGGAAGGGAAGTTCGGTAATGATGATGGCTTCGCGATCGGGACGGCCGCGCACTGAAATCGTTTCAATTTGGGCCACACCCCGCATCGTAATTGAACCGCGGCCGGTGGTATAAGCTTCCTTGATACCCGTGGTGCCCAGAATTTGCCCCCCTGTAGGAAAGTCCGGGCCGGGAATATGCCGCATCAACTCGGTATCAGTAACTTCGGGATTGTGAATTAGGGTAACGAGACCATCGATCAATTCTCCTAGGTTATGGGGTGGGATATTGGTTGCCATCCCCACAGCAATGCCACTAGAACCATTGAGCAGTAATTGGGGAACCCGTGCCGGTAGGACAGTCGGTTCCTGCTGTGAACCGTCAAAGTTATCAATAAAGTCTACGGTTTCCGACTCAATGTCCCGCAGCATGGCGTCTGTAGCGATGGGACGCAAACGGCACTCCGTGTAACGCATTGCCGCTGGTGGGTCGTTGTCTACGGAGCCAAAGTTACCATGCCCGTTAATTAGGGGCGATCGCATGGAGAAATCTTGCGCCATCCGTACCAAGGCGTCATAAACCGCAGTGTCTCCATGGGGGTGATACTTACCCAACACTTCTCCCACGACACGAGCGCACTTCCGGAACGGACGCTCTGGTGTAAGACCCAGCTCATGCATGGCATAGAGAATCCGCCGATGTACTGGCTTGAGTCCATCCCTAGCATCTGGCAATGCCCGACCTACAATTACGCTCATGGCGTATTCCAGGTAAGACTGTTGCATCTCGTTCCGCAAATTTGTCGGGACAATCCGCTCTTGGGAGGTACTCATAGAACGAAAAACTCCATTAAAAAATTAAGAATTTGGCAGCAAAACGCAGAAAAGCTGCATAAAATGCCACTTTTCTTCCACATAGTTGCCAAATATTACTAGTTTCTTCTAAAATTTTAACACAATTCCCAAGCTCCCAACGACATCGGCTGGGAGCTAGCACTCATGCAATAACTACCAACTCAGTCGGTCAACTCAGCATTATTTCCTGCTGACTTGTGTACTTTTTTGAGATATTTTGGGGGATAGGAATAAAGTAGAAATACTGGGCGTCAGCCAAGCGTGAACGCACTACATTGCTCTGGAGAGAACAGCAAACATGGAAACAGCTATTGCTCTGATCGCCTTTTTCATCATTACTACTTTGGTAATGCCGAATCTCCTGTCTAAGGAAATCATCCTCGGTTTGATTATCTTGGGCATCCTTGCTGTTGCAATGCCTAATTTCTTGTCTAGAGAACAAGTCATTGCGCTGATTGCTTTTGGCATTCTGTTTAGTTTGATTATTCCTCAACTGCTGAAATAGCTGAGGAACGGTGGACTGTATTGAAAATAGACGCTCGACTACGCCCCAGAGGGGAAGAAAGACTTTCATTCCTACTCCTGTCGGGCGCTACCCGCCCGCTGCCAAGTGAGGAGAGCGCTTCGCGTAGAAGAGCTTCTCCCGAAGGGAGTACGTACTGAGCGATAGCTCACGGTGCCTACGAACAGTCTGAAGCAGGACTTCGGTACTGCAATGACCAGGATGAAACAATTCGTTCCCAGGCTAACTTGGGAACGAAAATACTTTCTATATCAGGGATAAGAGGAAGCTTTTAGGCAATTAAGGAAAAGTCAGTGCTGCTCAGGGATAGACCCACTGAGAGCGTTGCCAATTGCACCTGTGCCGTAGCACCAATACCATCTCCATCGAAGAACAATGCTCCTGTAGAGGAGTCGAAGATGAAGCGGTCATTCTCATCTATGGCGGTTGAGCCTAGGGTCAACCAGTCATCAGCTAAATTGCCAATCGTCAATCCCCCACCGAACCCACTTGCAGAAATCAGGAGTTTGTCGCCTTCGAGGGAAGCAAAGTCAGTAATGATGTCAATTCCTTGGGTTACGGAGTAGAACGTAAAGTAGTCAGCACCCATACCCCCTGTAAGCGTGTCACTCCCCAACCCTCCCCTGAGGCTGTCGTTCCCGGAATCACCAGAGAGCAAATTATTAGCGCTGTTCCCTAGGATGATATTGTCGAGAGCGTTGCCATAACCGTTCAGGGCGTCGGTACCGATAAGAGTCAGGTTTTCCAGGTTCTCAGCCAGGGTGTAACTGATGGAAGACTCTACCGTATCCATTCCTGCGTTAGCGTACTCGATGATGATGTCGGCGGTACTGTCTGCAATGTAAGTATCATTGCCACTACCACCAGAGAAATTATCATCTCCAGCGCCGCCAATTAAAGTATCGTTACCATCCCCACCGCTCAAGGTGTCATTACTATCCCCAGCATTGAGGTAATCGTTGCCCTCTTCACCACTCAAGGTATCGTTGCCAGCCTCACCATAGAGGAAATCATTGCCAGCTCCCCCTTGTAGTAAGTTATTGGCTGTATTGCCAGTCAGAGTGTCATTACCCAAGCCTGCGATCGCATTTTCAATCGTTACATTAAAAGCAATAGCCAGATTATTTTTGGCATTTGCAGAACCTCTAGCACCAATGGAGCTGAAACTGCCCGGTTGTAGGTTAATTACAGCATCCCGGACTTGGTTGGCAGCACTAATCGTATCGATCCCAGCACCGTCCCAGATGGTTTGGACGAATGTAGCATTAGTAGCCCAAGAATAGGTATCATTTCCCGATCGCGTATTTGTGTTTGCACCATAGAGGTACTGAATCGCTGCAATATCATATAGCTGCGGCGTCCGAGGTCGTACACCCAGCATATCCGGGTGCTGAGTGTAGGACATATTCGAGTATTGATAAGTGTCCTCAGAGGTGGGTAGTGTTGCGACTCCGGCATCAAACGTATGCTTCAAACCCAATGCATGACCAATCTCATGAATTAAGGTACCAAAACCCCAAGACCCTGGAGTGAGGTCAGTCGCCGAGGTTCTGTTGAGCCAAACATCCCCTCCAGATGAATGAGTTGAGGGATAGTAGGCCCATCCATTAGCACTAAAGTTGGGAGCAGCGTAGCCAAAACGAATCGTTCCACCAGCACCTGCATCGGAAACTTCTACAAAATTAATGTTTGCCACATCAGACCATAAGCGTAACGCTTCTCTAGCTTGCTGTTTCTGCTCCTGTGTAAAGGGAGTGAAATTCGTCCAGGTAGGATTACTGCCGTAATAGCTCGGCATTGCCGTCATGAAGCTATAGGTAAGGGTGACAGGTGTTCCTGTAGGACTAGTAGAGTTCCATCGCCGTTCTCCTGTAGGAAGCAGAGCGTTGACGTAGTAAGGCTGACTGGCATCTTGTAGAGGGGAAACTAGGTCATTACCCAGACGGTTGCCATCATTGAGAAGGGTGTCATTATCAAAGAGGCTGGAACTCAATTGTTCGTTCACCGTTGATAGAGACTGTTGACACAAAAGGCAGCCGCATTCATAGCCTTGAGTATTACTGCTCAAGCTACTGTCGTCCAAGGAAGTTGGTGAAATAACCTCATTGAAAGCGGAGGTAGTCATCGTTAATTCTTAACCTGAATACAAGGGGAGAAGTTACTACAGACAAGGCAAATCGACCTCTTGGCAAGAGAGGGGAAGATTCCTTACAAGATGCGTGTCGAAAAGTGAATGCTTACATTAACTGAAGCGTTGTGATTAAATCCGGAGAACTGACCCTAACTAAAGCATCAAAACTATAGAATGTTTAACATTTATATCCATTATGTTACAAGAGAGTGCCTTCGACAGACGGGCTTCCCGGCACATTCCCCAAGAATTACCAAAATTGCGATCGGGCAATCTTGAACGCTTGTTAGCTTCAAACATTCCATAACATTTTGCGGTCTATGTAAGACTGATAAAGAAAAGGCAATCTCTGAAGAATTCGGTTAATATTTTTCAGTCCTTTAGTTATATCTTACACTTGAAGTTGGCTATATCTGGAAAATTAGTTATAGCTCAATTCATAGGTATTGGTATAACTCTAAACTCACTTTGTACCGTTTAACGATCACTCAGTTAAAGCAATGGTAGCTGTTCAAAATTTTACTCGTTCCCCACGCATCAATCACTTTGAAGTGAAAATCTCTGGAACTTGGCCAGAGGAACTATCCGGTCATGTTTTCGTGGTGGCTCCCTATCATCAACCTGGAGAACGTCATTTGTTTGGTGGTACGGGTATCATCATTCGTTGGAATCTTGCTGCACACAATGGTAATGTCAAACTCGACTGGCAACGAGTAAATACCTGGGATAGTTTTTGGCAAGATTGGTTTCCTCTAACTTGGCAGCAGAAAGCATTTTTTCCAGCTAGGATGAGTTTATTAGGTGTTGCCGAGCCAGTGAACACAGGAGTTGTGAACATGGATGGGCGACTCATCCTGACTGCAGATGCGGGACGCTACTGGGAAATCGATCCAGTCACCTTGGAAACTATCACACCTGTGGGATACTTTGATGAACATATCATCAGTGTTCCCCTATCATTTTTCCCGATGGTGGCGAATACAGCCCACCCATTTTATGAGCCGAAAAGTGGTCAACTCATTAGCTGTGAATTGAAGTCTTTGCCACGTCCAGGACAACTGATCTATGACATGATCAGTCAGGTTTATATCACGATTTGGGATGGCAAAGGAGCATTAAAGCACTGGGAGTTAGAGGGAACTCAACTCGACGGTAGCCCTCATACGATTATCGTTACTGAGGAATGGGCGATAATTCCAGATATGCCCTTCCAAATGGGCTTAACAACACTCATGGGGCTAAAAGTTCCACCCGCTAAAG
>JBFLZA010000427.1:0-8186 GCA_040756535.1 Cyanobacteriota bacterium | reverse complement strand
TTGCCGTTTGCAAACTCTCGGTGTCAGTCACCTGAGGCTTGAGCTGTTTAACCACACACCGAGGTTGACCTGGCAAGTGCAGATCGTGTGCCACAAAGGTTTGACCAAACCCACCGGCTGCTAGCTGACTGATGACTTTATAGCGTCCACCCAGAGGTCGGTCTGGGTCGGTCTGTTGAAATATACGTAAAAGATTCATTGCCATGGGGTGCATCTGAAATTTGCAAGGACTGTAGCTCAAGCAAGGTTGTCAACCTCTTGCCATCAATACCTGAGGCGAATACCTCAGCTATACCGCGATGCACCCAATTCCCCTAGAGTTTCTTATCTTCAAACGATTGCTGTTTGACTTACCTACTACTGTTTAACTATGTTATTTTATGTTTCTAACAAGGTTAAAGCACCGCAGGGAAATGAACAGCAGGCTTAGAGGATACCAATTCCTCTGACCAGTAGATGAAAGACCGGGTGTATTTTACTGTGGCAGACGTATATAATCAAGCTACTCAACAGGGTTGCAACTATCCGGAATTCTTTACCCAGTATATGGGATGTTAAAAAACTCCAGATGCCATAAAGTCTGACGAATCGTTATCGCTTCGGTTTCCACCTAAATCTAGGAAAACGGCATCAAGTTCAGGACTCATTCCTGACCAAACTGAATTTGCACTGAAGAATCAAGCTGAAAAGTGTCGTATATTGGCTGAGCCTATGTATGTTCAATTGATGTGGGAAGATCCAGATACGGGCGAGTTAAAGCAACCCCTGTTGACGGCACCAATCACGATTGGTCGTGAACTCGACCAGATGCCAGAGCAGTTGCAAGGACAAAAAGTTACCCGTCTAGAGTTAGCAAGTAAGGAAATTTCTCGCTATCACGCTCTGATTACGGTGGTCAATCAACAAATGTATATCACTGACCAGAGTAGCAACGGAACGTTTCTCAATGGTCAACCCATTCGTCCAGGCATTCAGCCCTTGTCGAGCAAGGACACTTTGAGGATTGGGCCTTACAAGATGACAGCGAACTTGGTTCGAGAGAGCGATCTCAACGCTACACAACAGAATCGAGAACAGACCAATTTATCAGGAGCCGCTAATTCTGGAACCAAGAATATGACAATGGTTTGGGTGATTGGCGGAGTGGTTTTGCTGTTGATGGGCGTCGGTGCATGGCTTTTGGTCAGTACGCTGTTGGAACGCTCTCGCCCCTCTGTTCCCGAACCCGCTCCTAACAGTAGCGTACCGTTACTCAGTCCTACAGTGGCACTGTCAACCGATACTTCTATCCAGTAATGGGGTGACTTCTGATCAGCGTCATATCCTGTACTAGCCAAGTCTCCAAATTCTGGGCTTTTTTTGTGTCAGGTCTTGAAGGGTGGCACCAAATTGCTCCAGATTTTGAGTAGAGTTTTGACTATCCCAGTTCCCAATTTTTAATCAGGTTTTGGGAATGTTAAGCTGGTGTGCATCTTACTAATCCAACTGTTGAGCTAGACACAAATAAGCCAATATCCTTACTCTCATCATGTAGACGCTTGTAAATTAAAACAAAAAAGTCAACAAATAATCATCTCTATTCAGATGAATTGTTGAGGGTGCAACTCTAAAGAAAAATTCAAAATTAACCCCTTATTTTGCATAATGCCTTCCCCTCAGCAAACGTCATTCACGGCTTTTCCTCTACCACCTAAAGCAACAACTCAATGGTTCTGGCGCAAATGTCGGGGCGTAACGAAGCAACACTCGGAAACGCTAGGCGTTTCTGCAAGGCGAGTTCAGCGGCGTTGGGCAGTGGTATTGCTCGGTATACTCACACTACTACTGACCTTGGTACCTGTTCCTAGTTTGGCGCAGACTGCGGCAAAGACTGCTCCTGCTACCAATACAGAAGCTGCCGTGGTAGTGGATGGTCAGGTTTTGTTTCAGGTAAAAAATTCCGGCAACTTTACTGCTGCTGAACGTGCTCAAATCATCAACAAGGCGCTTGAAGATGAGGTACGTGCAAAGCAGGCGGTGGATCTTGAAATTGTCCAAGAAAAGGATAAGTTGAATATTCGCTCTCAAAAGAGCGATCGCATTCTGGTTACGATGACAGAGGCGGATATCCTTCCCGGCAGTACGCTGCAAAAACAGGCAAGGCAATGGGAGCAATCGATTGAAGTTGCACTCAAACGCAGCAAGCAGGAGCGCAACCCAAGCTATTACCGTCAATCGCTGCTGTTGAGTATAGGAGTGCTGCTGGGATCGCTCGCAATTCACGTTGCTCTCCATTTCTTCGGCAAATTCTTATCCCGCCAAGTCACGCGCTGGTTAGGTGACAATACACTTGCCCCCAACCCTCAGGCGCGATCGGCAAAATTATTTGTGCAGCTAGCGATTGTGGGCTTTCAGGTGGGCTTGTGGATAGCGGTTGCCTTCTTCGTAACCGATATCTTACCCGATGCTCGGAGTGGGCGCTATAAGCTGCTCAGATTCCTCACTTCTCCTGTTTTGACGTTAGGTGAGGTCAACTATTCTGCTCTGCAAGTCCTGCAACTAATTGTTTTAACGGTAGGTTTGTGGTTTGCCGTCAGCTTCGTCACGCGGTTATTTAAATCCTACGTCTTAGTGAGAACTGGCGCGGATGCTGGAGTGCAGGAGGTGATTGCTGTGATCGCACAGTACACGCTTGCCTTCCTGGGGATGATTGTACTGCTGCAAACTTCAGGGCTAGATTTGCGATCGCTCGCTATTTTTGCCAGTGTGGTCGGTGTTGGGATCGGTTTTGGAGTACAGAATATTGCCAATAACCTGATTAGCGGCTTAATCATCACCTTAGAGCGACCCATTAAGTTGGGGGATTTTGTCAAAGTGGGCGACTTGATGGGAACCGTCAGGCGCATTGGCGCACGCAGCACGGAGATACACACCCTCGACCAAGTATCGATTCTGGTGCCCAACTCCCGCTTTTTAGAAAATGAGGTGGTCAACTGGAGTTATGGTGACCCCGTGTCCCGCCTACTGATTCCTGTAGGAGTGGCTTATGGCTCGAATATTCAGCACGTCCAGGCCGCACTACTCGAAGCCGCAAGGAGTCACCCGGAGGTGCTAGTCAGACCACACCCTCAGGTTTGGTTCATAGGAATGGGTGAAAGCTCTCTTGATTTTGACCTCCGAGTTTGGGTGGGAGACCCCAAGAAGCAGTTCCGGATCAAGAGCGACCTCTACTACCGGATTGAAGCTAGTTTGCGCCGCTATAACATTGAAGTGCCCTTTCCTCAGCGCGACTTAAATTTGCGATCGCCCCAGATCGAGCAGTTCGTCAGTGTTTGGCTCCAGCAGAATGGGTCGAATGCCCAAGTCGGTCAAGACGTTCCGCTGGCAACGATCTACTCCGCAAACGGGGATAAACCCAGCGATAACTCCCAGGAACCCCCAACGCTAACATCGGGAGTACCTATGTCTGAGAAAACACTCTTGACGGCTTCTTCCAGGGAGAAACTGGCATCCATAGACATTGAGAGCTTGGTGAGAGCCATGCAGGAGCCAGGAGGGGTGGAGATTAAAGACCGCCACCATCACATGAATATATACCCTCGCTGCTTTGTTGGGTCAGAGGCAGTTGAATGGTTGATGCAGACGCAAAACTGCACACGAGAAGATGCGATTCAATTGGGTCAACTCCTTGTGGATCGGGGAATCATCCATCATGTTTCGGATGAACAGCCCTTCCGCGATGGCTACATCTTCTACCGTTTCTACGCCGATGAACAGGGGCCAAACTAATTCGTAATTATCAATACTCGCTCTCGCGTTAGCAAGCTACGTAATTCGTAATTAAAGACGAAGACGGGTCAGATTCCTCCGTGCAGACGCCCTGCCAGGGCGTCTCTACAAGTTGCCTATACTCAGTTGGGGTTTAAATCCCCATCTGAATATCAATTACCAATTACGCCTTACGAATTGTTAAATTGGCTACTAACAGCTGGAAATCGTTCTTGTATAGTTTGCTTAAATGTAAGAAGCAGTAAGCAAAACTATAGCCGCCAAGGGTTATCCCTTTCCCTCAACTTGCGGCTGACTATCAAAGATTACTTCAAAAGAACCATAGGGAATTTGCTGACGCAAAAACCTAATATGACCATCTGCATCAGAGCGATTGCGAAATCGACCAATAATTACTCGTTGCATGTCGGGCAGCAGGCGGACAATTGTCCAAGGGGTTAGACGTTCTCTGTAGCTCATCATAGCGTTCCCTGAATCTAGTATGATTAGACATTGAGGAAAGGGCAGACGTTTCCGGAGTACCACGCTGGTGAGGCTTGAGGGGTGTCTGCCCATTGTTGTGCTTGTGAAAAGATTAATACAATCGATTGAATCAAGCGATTGTTAAAATCGATCATGATAATATGTCAGGGAAGAAATCAAGTCAACAGCTACCGGAAAATGATTCTCCTTTGAGAAGACTGCGCGAACAGGCAAATTGGACGCAGGAGCAGATGTCTGTGCGTTTAGGGGTATCCACTTCGACGCTGAGGCGCTGGGAAAATGGGGATGTGGAACCTGCTATGACTCGCGAACAGTGGGAAATATTTTGCGAACTCGTTGGCGTGCGTTTTGAGGAACTTCCGAAGAAGCTGAATTTGCGATCGCAATAATCTTTGATGATGAAAGGCGGAAAGAATGCGATCGCACGATTATCAATTATTACCGAGAGCGATTTGGCTCGGATTGGCACTGGCTGGATTGATTCTTGATCTGGACTACTTCCGCAGCTTCTGGCTTGCACGGCTCATAATATTCCTTGATTTGGAACGCTAAGCTGGCTCCCTGAGCAATTACACCGATGATGGTAAACACAGCTACGATAATGTCTAGCCGTGAGATTTTGCTGTTGGAGCCTTGTTGGGTCGGGTTCGTGGGAGAGTTTGGGCTATCTTGGTTGTAGGACATACTTTTTCTCTGGGTATTTGAAGAATTGGTTGTGTCAACCTTTGTTTGCATGAGTAAACGAGAGCTTAAGCTATCTAAAGGATTAGGGTGAGCATTTGTTTGATGTTATTAATCTATCCGGCTTCAATCGGTCTTAAAAGGCGGAAAATTTTCATGTAAGTTCAGGATTAATTTCAGGAATTTGATGGCAGAATTTGGCGGTAAAAAGGCAGACCAAGGTAGCTTGGTTCAGAAAAGGTTCAGAAAAATTCAGGTAGGACTGAATGAACTTTGAAGAGGCGTTCAAAGTAGCTGCTACAGCCATCTTTGACAAGACAGGAAAACACCTGAATGATGCCGAAAGGCAAGTACTGGAGGGTTCTTGGCAAGGTCAGACCTATGAGGAGATGGCGAAAACTTACGGCTACTCTGATCGGTATCTAAAGCAAGATGTTGGGCCCAAGTTGTGGAAGCTGCTTTCAGAAGCACTAGGGCAAAAGGTGAATAAAAACAATTTTCGGACGGTGCTAGAGTTGCGATCATCTTCTCCAGTATCTAAAGAGCACTCGCAACCTCAGTTGATAGAAGTCTCACTACTTCAAGAACCAGCTAAAATTTTAGGAAGCAATCGCACTCAAGACTCGGACATTAGTATCCCCCAGCAGTTGCCAGAGTCATCTGAATTAGACATTGATACTCTGTACAACGTTTTGCTGCGTCTGAATTTTCGCGACCAAGTGAGACTATTTCGACATTTCGTAGAAACCTACAAAGTTGGGTCTTGTCTGATTCATGGTGAACCAGAATACGGTCAACGTTGGCTGCTAAATCGTTTAGTACAACTAGTTCCAAACGGTCGAAGTGCCAAAGTCATTCAATTTGGTCTGAGTCGTAAGTCACGAGCTAATTACATAGAATCCCTATGGCGCGAACTTGGGGGTCGGGTTGGTTTACCGGGACAGCATCACCCACCAGAAATTGCACAAGCAGTCTGCAAGCTTTGGCAAACACAGACAGTGATTTTGGTCTTTCAAAATTTGGATCAGATGCCCCAAGAGTACATGAGCCAGTTTCTTTGTGAGTTCTGGCTTCCATTGGTGGACATATCCGGCAAATGCTTACCTCACTCAGGCAGCTATCGACTGTTAATGCTTTTAGTTGACTATAGTGGCTGTGTTGAGCAATGGAAAATAGATTGTGTCGAAGTACTCGATTCAACCTGGAAGCCACAGATACTGGTCAAACTACCAAGGCTTAATCGGCTTTCTAATCGAGACTTGGAGAATTGGATGGAAACAGGTATTAATGATTTACCTGTGAAACTGACAACTCAACTTGAGTGTACAGTCCAGAGCATCCTGAAAAACAGTGAGAATGGGCTGCCTGAGCTTGCCTTGCAGCAAATCTGTAGTCTGTGTGAGTGTAACTGGTATGACTGGGAGCAGGTATGGCTAAAGCACTAAAGAAAAAGCCGTTGGAATACACGGGCAAAGCACAGCCCAAACTAGGAGAACGAGACAAGAAGACGGGGCAACTCCTATATCCCTACCTGCCTAGTGAGGAGTTGCTTGAGGTTGTCAATCTCGCGATATACCTGGAACGACCACTACTGCTCAAAGGGGAACCGGGATGTGGGAAAACACGATTAGCTCGTGCCGTAGCTTATGAGCTGGGTTTACCTTACGAAGCCTGGAACATTAAGTCAACCAGCAGAGCAAAAGATGGGCTGTACACCTACGATGCTGTTGGTCGTTTGCGGGATGCCCAACTGGCTGCCGCAGGTCGTCTAAGTGATGAGAAAATTCAGAAAATTGATGAGCCACATACCTATGTTCGTTGGGGCGCTTTGGGACGAGCTTTCTTAAATGAGCAGCGAACGGTGGTATTAATTGACGAGATTGATAAGGCAGATATCGACTTTCCCAATGATTTATTGCTGGAATTGGATGAGCAACGGTTTGTGGTTGAGGAAACGGGAGAGGAAATTCGGGCAAAGGCAGCACCGATTGTCTTGATTACTAGCAATGATGAGAAAGATTTACCCGATGCTTTCTTGCGTCGGTGTCTGTTTCATTATGTCGAGTTTCCAAAACGCGATCGCTTAATTGAAATCGTCAAAGCCTTCTTCCCCGCTTCACCTGAAGAATTGGTGGATGCAATTATTGAACGTTTCTTACAATTACGGGAAGAGATGCGGAAAGACAAGGGTGATGGTGGCAAGAAAGTGAGTACCAGTGAATTGATGGATTGGATGCGCGTTCTCAGCCACTATCCTCAAGATGAGGTTATGAAAAAGTTGGAAAAAGAGCTTCTATATCCTGGTGTTTTGCTAAAAAGTTGGGATGATTATCGTCGGTATGGAGCGCAAAAGCAGTCAGTATCATCTTAATAATTGGAGCGATTCCATACATAGACATAAATTCTGTAGGGGAGAAGCATTTGGACGACTATCTGTTGGGTAATCCTGAATTTTTACTTCCAAATGCTTCGCCCTGGTTGAGGGTGGAGGAGGGTGAAGCATTCAGATAGAAAAATCTCAATTAAACTATGAATCTTATCCTCTAAATGCTTTGCCCCTACAGAGTTCCCTTAGGGAGCCATCACCCCTTAATTTACGTGTTTCGTCAATGTCAATTGCAACTAACAACTTAGTAACGGATGAATTACCATTACTTGACCTCTTTACCCGACTGCGCGAAGCAGGTTTGCCTTTAGGTGTAGGCGAGTATAAACTGCTATTACGTGCTTTGCAAGGTGGTTTTGGAGTGGTAGATGAAGCGGCTTTGAAGCGATTGTGCCAAGCTTTGTGGGTAAAATCGACGGAAGATAATCGCTTGTTTGAGTATCACTTCAAGCAAGTAATGGATCAATCAGCTATTAATCAGTCTGTTTCTACGTCTGAACAGCGCCAGTCTCTTGATTCATCTAAAGAGTCGTTACCCAAACCATCTGAAACAGGACCCAGTTCTGATTCAGCTTCAAGCGCGACTTATTCAGCTAAAAATGTTTCTACACAATCTCCAGAATTTGTGATAGAAACCGATGACGAAGTACAAGTAGCTCAGGCGGTAAAAGCGGCGGATATCAATGAAGAAATTACTGACCGAAACTTTTTGCTAACATCTGATTATTTTCCCGTAACTCGGCGGCAGATGAAACAGAGTTGGCGCTACTTACGCCGTCCCGTTCGAGAAGGGATACCGACAGAATTAGACATTGAAGCAACAGTTCATCAAATCGGACAGCAAGGCGTTTTACTAGAACCTGTGCTG
>JBFLZA010000426.1:0-8194 GCA_040756535.1 Cyanobacteriota bacterium | reverse complement strand
TTTGAACGGGCAACTTGGCATCACTTAGATCAGGAAGTCGTACTCAATCAACCAGGACAAAGTGATGGCCGAATTCGAGTTTGGGTTGATGGGGAAAAAGTCCTAGATAAAGGTGGGCTGATATTCCGAACTACTGAGAATTTAAAAATCGAGGGTATACTCTTCTCTACCTTTTTTGGTGGGGGAGATAGCTCTTGGGCGACTCCTAAGGATGTCTATGCGGATTTTGCTGATTTTTCAGTGTTTTCTGTAAAGCGGCATCGAGATCGACATTCGTCTTAAAGTAAGGGCTAAGCGTCGCCGTGTCCCTAAATGCGATCTTGCACCCGTCTCAAGTGAGTCTTGTATGGGGCAGGCTTTCCGGCCTACCCTACAAGAAAAATTATTGATTGATTGTGGGATGGGCGTCCCGCCCGTTCTCGCCTGTGGTGCAAGATCTAAGATTACAAACAATGTGTATTCCACTCAACTGAGAACCGGAATAATTTTCATAAAAACAGCTTTAACGAGAATTATCGTTTAGCGCAAGCAAATATAAACTGCATAACCTCCAAGTGTGTAGGATATATAACACTGAAAGTCGGATATTCTCATTCACAGACAACAGTGCCACACAGAGAATTAGTGATAAAGTCTACCAACTTTGCAAGAGCGCTCTTGCAAGCAGCTACCGTTATCAGCATCGTGGGATTACTGGGTGGGATGGCAGTCCCTGTAGTTGCACAGTCTAATTCTCCCGCATCCTCAGAGCAACGAGAATCAGTAGAAGAGTTACTGCAACTCGGTATTGAGCAATTTCGCCAATATAACCTCACAGAAGCCGAAAAGATATTTCAACGTGTTTTGGCACTACAGCAACAACAACAAGATTTACCAGGGCAAGCCGCAGCCTTAAACCACTTAGGCGAAGTTTACAACGAATTAAATGAAACGACTAAAGCGCTGGAAGTCTTGCAACAAGCGTTAGCAATTTACCAACAACTCAACAACAGTCAAGCACAAGGGGAAGTTCTCGATAATCTTGGCGAAGCGTACTGGAAACTGAATGAATCTCCCAAAGCGTTGGAAACATTACAACAAGCGCTGGCGATACGTCAGGAATTCAACGATAGAAAAGGTGAGGGAGAAACCCTCAATAATATTGGCGTAGCTTACATCTATCAAGGACAATTTCCCCAAGCGATAGACACCTTACAACAAGCTTTGGCAATTCGTCGGGATGTTAAAGATAGTTTCAATGAACCAGAAACGATTGCTTGGTTAGGTTTAGCTCACTTAAGTTCGGGGAAATCCGAGCAAGCTTTGGAATTAGCCAACCAAGCTTTAACACTCAGTCGAGAGGTGAAAAATCCTGCTGTTGAAAGTGGCTCGTTGATTCTCACAGGATTAATTTACAGCAGTTTGGATAAACCTGATAAAGCGCTGGAGTTCTATCAACCTGCATTGGTAATTGTCCAGAAAGGGGGGAATCGTTCTGCGGAAAGTAATGTTCTTACTTGGATGGGAACGGCTTACCAGAATTTAAAGCAGTATCCGCGATCGCTGGAATTTTATCAGCAAGCTTTAACGATTAATCGGGAACTCAAAAAGCGCCAACAAGAAGGTGTAATACTCCAGAGTATTGGGTGGACACATTATTTATTTGAACAATATCCGCAAGCGTTAGAGTTTTCGCAGCAAGCTGTAGCCGTTCATCGAGAGGTTAAAAATCGAGCGGCTGAAGCTGATACTCTTTTTAATATCGGTTCAATTTCCAGCCAGCAGCAACAATACGATAAAGCGATAGAAGCTTATCAGCAAGCTTCAGTAATTTACCAGGAACTTAAAAACCAGAAGGCTGAAGCTAATAGTCTCGGTAGGATTGCCTCAACTTACCGCTATCTGGAAAAATACGACCAAGCGATCGCATTTTATCAGCAAGCACTGGGAGTTGCCAAAAAACAGCCCAATCGTTCCCAAGAAGCTGAGGCTCTCTATTGGATGGGAGATACTTACCAGAGGTTAAAGCAATATCCCCAAGCAATAGAAAATTATCAACAAGCTTTAGCTATTTATCGAGAACTCAAACAGCGTGCTGCTGAAGCTGATGTTCTCAATCGCATTGGGGTAGTTTACGACAATCTGAAACAGTATCAACAAGCGTTAGAGTCTTATCAGCAAGCGTTGGCAATTCAGCAGGAACTAAACAACCAAGCGCAGCAAGTTACTATTCTCGGCAATATAGGATATTTGTATCAGGAGCAGCAAAACTATTCTGAAGCTGAACCTTACTATAAACGCGCTTTAGCATTGCAGGAAAAGCTGCATGATGCAGAGAGCATTGAGGTTGCTAAGAGCCTCCATTCTCTAGCTTTTCTATACGGAGAACAGAGGAAATATCAGCAAGCTTTACCTCTTTACCAACGCGCTTTGGCAATTCGGGAGAAAAAATGGGATAAAGACCATCCCGATATTGCCAATAACCTCAATAATTTGGCTTTTGTCTATGCAGAATTGGGAAATTACAGCGAGGCGGAAGCCCTGCATAAACGCGCCCTGGCTATCAGAGAAAAGGCTTACGAACAGGCATTAAAGCCTGAACTCCCCTCTACTATCAATCATCGGCTTGAGGCAGTAGCCGACAGTCTGAGCAACCTAGCTGGGGTGTACTCCGCTCAAGGTAAGTATTCAGAAGCACTACCTGTGTATGAACGCGCTTTAGGTATCAGAGAAAAGGTACTGGGTGCTGAACATCCTGATGTTGCTACCAGCCTTAATAATATGGCTCATGTATACTCCGCTCAAGGTAAGTATCAAGAAGCTCTCGAACTTTATCAACGCTCTCTGTTCATTGTTGAGAAACAATTGGGTGCTGAACATCCTGATGTTGCCACCAGCCTCAATAATTTGGCTAATTTGTACACAGAGCAAGGGAAGTATCCAGAAGCACTACCTCTCCAACAACGTGCTTTGAAAATTCGGGAAAAGGTATTTGGTAGCGAACATCCTGATGTTGCCATTAGCTTGCACAATCTGGGTGGGGTGTACTATGAGATAGGTCAGTATCAGAAAGCTCTCGAACTTTACCAACGCGCCTTAGAAATTAATCAGAAGACATTTGGCGCTGACCATTCCAATGTAGCTAGAAATTTTAATAATTTAGCTCAGGTTTATATCGCCCAAGGTAACTCCCCTGAAGCACTAAAATTATATCAACGCGCTTTAGAAATTAATCGCAAAGCTTTTGGTGCTGACCACTTTGTAGTTGCTACAAACCTCAATAATATAGCTTTTGTGTACTCTGAACAAGGTAACTATTCAGAATCACTAACCCTTTACCAAAATGCTTTGGTAATTAACGAGAAAGCATTGGGTTCCGAACATCCTTCTGTTGCGATCAACCTCAGTAATTTGGCTGGCGTGTACGAAGCGCAAGGCAATTATGCAGAAGCATTACGCTTGTACAAACGCGCTTTGGCAATTACTGAGAAGGTATTCGGTGCAGAACATCCGGATGTTGCCGTCCGCCTCAACAATCTAGCTAGCGTGTACTCTGAACAAGGTAAGTACCGAGAAGCATTACCCCTTTACCAACGTGCTTTAGTAATTAAAGAGAAGGCATTTGGTGCCCAACATCCTGATGTTGCCACCAGTTTAAGTAATTTGGCTAGTTTGTACCAACTGCAAGGTAACTATTCAGAAGCACTTTCTTTATACAAGCGTTCTTTGGAAATTCGAGAGAAAGCCTTGGGTTCTGAACATCCTGATGTTGCAAACAGCCTCAACAATCTGGCTACGATGTACGCAGAACAGGCTAACTATCAACAAGCGATAGATTTACAACAACGAGCCTTGGCAATCAATGAGAAGGTACTAGGTGCGGAACATCCTTCAATTGCGAGTAACCTCAACAATCTAGCTAGTTTTTACCGACAGCAAGGCAACTATTCAGACTCAGTTTCTTTGTTACAACGTTCTCTAGCAATTCGAGAGAAAGCCTTGGGTTCTGAACACCCTGATGTTGCCCTCATTCTCAATAATCTAAGTCAGTCGTACCAAGAACTGGGAAATTACCAGCAGGTGGAGACACTCCTGAAACGTGCGTTAGCTATCAATGAGAAGGCATTAGGTACAGAACATCCTCAAGTTGCCACTAACCTCAACAATTTAGCTGCTTTCTACGATACCCAAGGGAAGTATCCAGAAGCACTTACTTTGTATCGACGTGCTTTGGCGATTCGAGAGAAAGCCTTGGGTTCTGAACATTCTGATGTTGCTGCTAGCTTAAACAATTTAGCTTGGTTGTACCAAGCCCAAGGCAACTACCCAGAAGCACTGGAATTGCATCAACAAGCTTTAGCAATTCGAGAGAAAGTATATGGTGCCAACCATCCGGATGTTGCCCTCAGCCTCAACAATTTAGCAGCTTGGTACAAAGACATGGGAAATTATCAACAAGCAGAAACTCTGTATCAACGTGCGCTAGCAATCGATGAGAAAATATGGGGCGCACAACATCCTGTTGTTGCCAACAGACTAAATAATCTAGCAAATTTGTACGCCGAGCAAGGGAACTATCCAAAAGCACTTGAATTGCAGCAACAAGCTTTGACAATTCTGGAAAAGGCTTATGGTGACAACCATCCTGATGTTGCCATGAATATCAACAATTTAGCGGCGGTGTATGATAGTTTGGGAAATTATCAGGATTCAGAAAAACTTCAGAAACGTTCTTTAGCCATTTACGAGCAGTTGTTTGGCAACATACATCCTCAGGTTGCCAGCAGTCTCAGCAACCTGGCTGGACTTTACTATACTCAAGAGAAATATGCCGAAGCAGAACCACTCCTTAAACGTGTTCTAAGTATCCGAGAAAAAGTATTCGGTGAAAACCATCCTGATATTGCCCTCAGCCTCAATAATTTTGGCAGTTTCTATCTTCAACAGGGTAAGTATCAAGAATCTCTGCAATTTTTTCAACGATCATTAGCTATTCTTGAAAAAGTATATGGTGCTGACCATCCTTACATTGCACTCAACTTTGGCAACCAAGCTAGGGCGTATTACCTTCAGGGAAATAACCAAAAAGCCCTGGAACTTTGGCAGCGTTCTCTGGCAATTCGAGAAAAAGTTCTCAGTCCCGAACATCCAGATGTTGCTAAGGATTTGAACTTTTTGGCTTCACTTTACCAACAACTGGGCGATACCTCCCGCGCCATAGACTTATTTACCCACAGTCTCAACATCGAAGAAAGCAACCTAGATAATATCCTTGCCATTGGTTCAGAACGCCAGAAGCAAGCTTATGTGGCAACGATGCAAGCTTCAACCGCCGCCGCCATTTCCCTGCATCTCCAAGACGCCCCAAATAACGCCCAAGCTGCACAAGTTGCCCTTACTACTTTACTTCAACGCAAAGGACGTATTCTCGATGCCCTCAGTGATAGTCAACGCTTACTCCGACAAAATTTGACACCGGAAAATCAAACCCTATTTGATGAACTAGAAGCGACTCGTACACAACTTGCTGCACTTTTATACAACAAATCTTCTAACGTCACAGGTGACGCATATCGCCAAGAAGTCGCCAAACTCAAGACAAAAGCTGAGAATTTGGAAGCAGAACTATCTAAACGCAGCGCTGAATTTCGCAGTGCTACTCAACCCGCAACCATTGAAGCGGTGCAAAAACTAATCCCTGCTGATGCAGCGTTAGTGGAATTCGTATTGTATAAACCTTATAACTCCAAGGAGGCAAAATTAAGCGATCGCTTTTCATCCCCCCGTTACGCTGCCTACATCCTCCACCCCCAAGGCTCACCTCAATGGGTAGACTTAGGAGAAGCAGAACCTATTAACCAAGCTGTTGCCGACTTCCGTCAAGCACTCCAATCTCGCTCCTCTAAGGTTAAATTAGTTGCCCGGACACTGGATGAACTCCTGATGCAGCCTGTGCGTCAGCGTTTGGGCAACACCCGTACTATCCTGCTTTCCCCAGACAGCCAGCTTAACTTAATTCCCTTCGCTGCCTTGGTGGATGAGAGCGATCGCTATTTAGTCGAAAACTACTCTATCACTTACCTGAGTTCCGGACGCGACTTGCTGCGATCGCAAAATCCCTCCAAAAGCCCCTCCGCACCCGTCCTAATCGCTAATCCTGACTATGGCAAACCAGGCGATCCCGCCTCAGTTCAAATTGCTGGGAGGGCAGAACCCACCCAAGCTCACAGCCTCGATAACCGACGATCGAGTGATTTTGCTAACCTAAAATTCGGTGCTTTACCCGGTACAGCCCAAGAAGCACAAGCCATTGCGCCCCTGCTCCCACAAGTCCAACTGCTCACAGGCTCCCAGGCAACCGAAAACGCCCTCAAGCAACTCCAATCCCCTAGTCTCCTCCACATCGCCACTCACGGATTTTTCTTGGAAGATGTTGAACGGATTGCACCGCCAGATTCTTCCTTTAATCCCTCCAGTCGCAGCATTTTTGAGGTTATCCCAACTCAGGGTAACAGTCCCGCTCCTATCAGTCACATTTATTCCAGCAACAAAGAAAATCCTCTACTTCGCTCTGGACTCGCTTTAGCAGGCATTAACCTACGCCAAAGTGGAACTGAAGATGGTGTGCTAACCGCCTTAGAAACAGCAGGACTGAACTTATCAGGAACGAAGTTGGTGGTACTTTCAGCTTGTGAAACAGGTGTTGGAGATGTCGCCAATGGTGAAGGGGTTTATGGATTGCGTCGGGCGCTTGCGATCGCAGGTGCCGAAAGTCAACTGATTAGTCTATGGAAAGTCAATGACATAGGCACCAAAGACCTGATGGTGAGCTATTACCAACGCTTAATCAGTAATATAGGCCGTTCTGAAGCCCTACGACAGACTCAACTAGAAATGCTCACTCACCCAAGATACCAACATCCTTTTTTCTGGGCTGCCTTTGTCCCTTCCGGTGATTGGACTCCCCTCAATCCCAGGTAATAAGCTTTTACACATCTTGCATTGCATATTTAACTAATCGAATTTGGGAAAAGGGGGAACTGTTCGCTCCAATGCTCCTTCTCTCGAAGAGAGCCAGAGCTATCACTGTTCCCCGTTCCCTGTTCCCAGTTTCCTTTTTGTTGACAATTAGGCAATAAATTGCGAATTCGCTCCTTGAATTCTTACACCTTTTACTGTTCCGTCAATGTAATTACCTGATACGACATTAAAGTTTTCACTTGTGCTTCTCTCGGAGACCGCATATCGAGCTCGCGTAGTTTTGTCGTTGATAATCCAGTTTTTGGAGACAGTATTGTTGGTTGAGAACGTTTCAGCGTTATTATCGAGATAAATTTCGTCGTATTTGTTGTGTAGAGATTGAGAGTTATTTAAGAATAAATTGCCCTCGACAGTGGTGTTGGAAGCAGACCGGAGGCGTAGACCCTGCCGACCGTTATCTGCCATCGTATTGCCGATGATTACTGTTTTATCCCCTAGATAGTTTAAGATTCCAGAAAGCTGGTTGAATTTGGAAATATTCCCGATTAGCTGGTTGCCATCTGAGGTTCTCTCTAGCTCTGTACCGGGTTGAATCGTAATGCCGTTACCGCCGTTATTGCTAGCGACATTACCCAAGAAAAAGTTGTCGTCAGCATCGGTGCAGATATTGATACCATGTCGATAATTGGAATCAGCAATATTATTAACAATCCATGAATCTTCAAGGTCATCAATTGTGATTCCATCTTGTCCGTTATGGTCAGCTAAGGAGTCTTTAATCGTGAGTCGAATAGTAGGCTGACCTACCCAACTATTTTCATGGGGGTCAAACCCGTAATAGGGAAAATCAGTGATGCGGATATCGACAAAGCTACTATCTTCGTAAGTTCCAAAGTTGCCATAAGCATTGTGCTTGGTTACTTGATTCGCCTGATTTCCATCCAGACGCATGGAGAGGAAGTGCTGATTGATGAAATGACTGGTAGCAATATTGTCAGCACTGCGATGGAACGCCGATCGCAACAATCCTGCACTCTGCAATTCCGTATTATCTGCTAATTTGAGAGTGGTTCCCCAACCAACGCCAGAAAGGGTGACGTTATCGTGGGTGATGAGAATGTTGTCGGAAACGTTGTAAGTGCCCCCTAGTAGTAAGACGGTACCGCCACCATTCGCCCCTACTTGCTCGATCGCTTGGTTGATGATGATGTCATCATTAACTCCAGTGGTAACG